>JAYELX010000456.1:0-2045 GCA_034717875.1 Chloroflexota bacterium
AACAAACCAATTTCCGATTGTTGGTAGGATTTATTATACTTTTATTTCTCGCGGGGGATGGGTTGATTTATGCCTTTTATGGGAAGGGTGCTGCTATTATGGGGCTGCTTTGCCTGGGGGCGGGCATAGCCCCATTGTTGCTGATTGGGCTGATTTTGTGGGCGATGGAATGGTTCGTAAAACGCGCTAAAAGACGATAATTTTTAGGGTGGTGGTTAGATAGTAAGTGAAGATTAGAGGTGACAGTCACTTATAAATTAGCTCTACATCCAGAATCGGATCGCTTAACCAGGGTGTTTTCTCAACAAAACGCCTTTGCAAGTGACTGTCACCTTATGCAAAAACCTTCATCATTTACTATGCAACCACTACCATTTTTAGAAAAGGAGAATAATATGATATCAAAACAAGAAGCAATGGATATTTTGAAGGAAAATATAGCCAATAAGAATCTGCGCAAGCACCACTATGCTGTGGCAATAGCTATGCGTGCTCTGGCTGAGGAGTTCGATGGCAACCCAGACAAGTGGGAGATCGTGGGCTTGCTGCATGATGCCGATTACGAGCAAACCAAAGATGACCCCGATCGACACGGGTTGGTCATGGGCGAGCAACTTGATCAGCGGGGCATTTCCGGCGACATTGTCCGGGCGATCAAAGCGCACAATTATGAGTACACTGATGTGATCCCAGAAACGAAGATGGAATGGGCTTTAGTAACCTGTGATGATCTGACCGGCTTAATTGTCGCCGTCGCTTTAGTTCACCCCAATAAATTAGCCGATGTGTCGGTTGAATCGGTGATGAAAAAGTTCGATTCCAAATCGTTTGCTTCGGGCGCTGACCGGCAGCGGATCAAGCTATGCGAAGAGAAATTAGATACGCCGCTGGATGATTTCATCGGAATTGTGTTGGCATCCATGAAGGCGAATTCGGATCAGTTAGGTCTTTAAATGGATAATTCCCTCTCCCTTTGGGATGCGAAGCATGCACAGCAAGGGTTAGGGTGAGGGCCGTAACTCACGTTTTGAAACCAAAAAACAGAATTTGGATTAGTTGTAGCTTTAGCCCAACTTGGGATTACCGATCGCTTTGGCACGGATGCGGTAGCTTTCTGCGCCGTCGGGGAGTTGCTCTAATTCGATGTGGGCATTAATTGCCCCGGCAGTGCGGGCCCTATCAAGGGCTTTTTCTGCGGTGGTTTCTTGGGCGAAGGCAATCGCTTGTTCCTTTTTCGAGAAGCGATTCCGTTCGCCGCCGGACTGGACGTAGAATCCGGCCAGATGCTTACCCCGGATTTGGGGGAAGACCCAGGCTTCCTCGTAGATCATTACGCTGCCGGCTACAGCCCCAACCGCATTGGCTACCTGAAAGTGAGGGGGAATGATCAGTTCGGTGTGCAATAATTCGGCCACCCTCGGTAGGAATATCTCTGCCGGGGCGCCGATACCGATAATGGGAATTTTTAGGGCGATTTTTGATCCCAGGTAGGGGTGTTGGTTGTAGAGACTCTCTTCGAAAAGCCAAAGCCCCAAATCATCGCTATCAACATAATCGGGCGTTCGCTCCAGGGATTTTTTAGTGATGTAGGCGATAATCTCTGCGACGATGCGCTCGGAGATGTATGTCATCATCCGTTCGTAAAGGGTGTCAATTTCCCAGCCTTTTATTCGGGCCACAAGTTGGGCGGCAATTGTGGCACTTTCTTTATCCCAAGGGGCAAATACTCCCTTGATGTGGAGCAAATCTGTGGGGGTTAGAGCTGCACGCCCGATGATTTCTTCTTTAAGCAGAGAGTTTCCGCCGAATTGGAGCGGGTGAAAAAGTTCCATTTGTTTAAGAATATCTGGCAATGCCATAGGACGATGGCGCAGCATTTCGATGACTTGATAGGCGCGCTCGTTGCTGATATTTCGCTGCGGCTCACGCTGTAGGAACCAATATTCGATTTGATCGGTGGATGGTTTTTTGATGCCTCTATATTGCAGCTTTTTTAGATCCTGGGCCACGCTGGGGTAGGTGTGCGCTAGATATGAAATGGGGGT
>JAYELX010000457.1:0-2045 GCA_034717875.1 Chloroflexota bacterium
GCTGGGGCTGCTTCCCTAACCTCGGTGTCAGAAGCCTCTTCCAAAGGAGCGAAAATAGTCTCTGTCGGTGTCGGCGCGACAGATGCTGTTGGTGATGGCAGCAATACATCCGCGATCGAAGGCACTGTAGGCTCCGGCTTTTCGTCTGAACGCGCTGATGAAATCCGAATACCAGCCCACAATGCAAAAACCATTAAAAATATAATCAGGGCGCCACCAATGATCAGGTCTTTCGAGAAAATACGGCGAGCCAGCTTTGATTTTTTTCGAGGTTTGCGCTTTTGTTGATTGCGAGACGGCTGTGACTTTTGCCGCTCGGCTAACTGAGATTGCAAACGTTCAGCAAAACGCAGAAGCAGTGGCTCCGGATCGAGGCTTAAAAAATTGGCGTAGTTTTTCAACATGCCGCTGCCTTGGGCCATGGATGGCAAAGAATCCAGATCACCGTTTTCAAGCGCCTGCAAATAATGGATTTTCAGATGGGTGTGCTGCTCCACATCTTCCAGGGAAAGCCCAAGTATATTTCGCTGCGACTCCAATGTTTCCCCCATTGATGCCAGGTTTATGTCCGCTTGGTGGGGGGCATCTTGCGGCTGTGTTTCTTCCGTTTCAGGGTCAGGGAGATCGTCTTTGGGGGGCATCAACGCCATAAGGGCGTCCTTTTCCAAAGCATCCAAGAGAAGATCACCATCCAGGCTCAAAAAATCAGCATAGGCGCGCAAAAAACCACGCCTCTGTGCTTGAGATGGAAAGATGTCGAAATTCCCCGCTTCCATGTTGCGCAGATAGCGAGGATGGATATACGTCTCTTTCGCAGCCTGCTCGAGGGGGATGTTTTTGGCCTGACGAGCTTGACGAAGTTTGTTACCAACAGCAGCGCTCATAGAATCAATTATACAGGAAAAATGTGTCTTCTCGAAAAATCGGGAAAAGGTATATGGCCAGCAATTCCCGTTTTGACTAAAACCAGACTTCGGAAGTCTTCGGATACCTTTTTGTTAGCGAAATATATCGTTCGAGACTTCCGAAGTCTTGCCTCTTTTTCATAATATCAGGAATTGCTGGTATATGGCAGGTTTTTTGCTTTGCGTGCCTGCGGGTACGGCTTCCCCCAAATTTTTGAGAAGATACGAGAATGCCAAAAAAAATACCGGCCTGGATTTAACCAAGCCGGTATCCGTGTTACAACAAAGAAGATTTAGTCTTCAGCAGCAACTTCATCATTATCACCATCATCATCATCAGCGCCAAGTTCTACATCTGGCACATCATAATCATAATCGGCCCAACCGGCTGACTCGGATTCAGCTTGTTCAGCTTCTTCTGCCAGCTCTTCGGCCTCTTCGATGGATTCTGCGGGGGTTTCACCCTCGCGATAAATAACCACGTCAATCTCAGGAACCAAATCTACGGTCAAGCGAATGCCGATTTTATGTTTACCAATCATGCGTATCGGCTGCGAGTCAATCTGACGATGGGTGATTTCCATGTCCATCTCTTCGGAAAGCGATTCGGCAATCATACGAGTGTTGACCGACCCATACAAGCGTCCGGTTTCACTGGCTCTAACGGGGAAGGTAATCACAATACCCTTCATCTGCTCAATCACCTCACCCATTTCCTCGTTAATGATAGCTCGCTCTTTATCAGCCTTCACACGAATATAATCAGCCTGTTTGATAGCTCCGGGGGTAGCCAAAACTGCCAGCCCTTGGGGGATTAAATAGTTACGACCGTACCCATTGGCGACTTTTTTAACATCGCCGGCACGGCCGAGTTTGTAGACGTCTTTCAAAAGCAATATTTTCATTTGTTCTCAAGCCCTTTCATAAAAGATTTTTAGATTACGGCTGCGGGCGAAGGGTACAACGCTCCGAGCGGGGAAGATTTTACCAAATGGAGCGGAGGGCGTCAATGAGACGCGTTCACTCATCTAAAATGTTACTAATGAGATATAGTTCTCTCAAAAGATAATGTTACCGAGGGAGCTATGAAATATGGAAAAGATGACAATAGATGAGCGCTACAAGTATTTACGCACAATG
>JAYELX010000458.1:0-10432 GCA_034717875.1 Chloroflexota bacterium
GACCTTTTGAGAATAGGATAGATTTAGGTATTGCCGGGATGCGCACCTCAAGCGAACGCGCCACCCTTGCGGGGGTAGTCTTCTTTTGTGGTTGATTGCGCCTAAGCATGCGCCGCGTGATTCCCGTTGCCCCATCTGCCCCCACAACTGCTTTGGCGTGATATATCCCCCTTGTTGTGGTTACCGTGACCCCATCGTGGCTGACCTCAATCGTCTGGACGGCTTCGTTTTCGTGGATGCGAACCCCGCGCTCGCGTGCTGTTTGTACCAAATAATGATCGAACTCTATGCGGTTGAAGACAATAAAACGGGGGCTTCCTTTGATTTGAAAACTGCATCCTTTGTAAACAAATTTAGCTGAGTGGACTGGAACTTGAGGCAGAGGCAGGGGGAAGGAAAAATCAAGTTTTTTGAGTGTATCAACACCCAAGGGCGTCAACCCGCCGCCGCAAAGTTTATCCCTGGGATGAGTGGCTTTCTCGATTACCAACATGCTTGATGCCCAGTCAGGGTTTATTTTTAGCAAATGAAGCCCAGTCGAAAGCCCGGCGGGGCCTGCGCCAATGATCAATAAGTCAACGTGTTTCATAAAATGCACCTTTTGGTATTAGGATGTTGATTGAAATTGTACCCTTAACGAAAAAAAAAAGGGCGAGGGAAATACCACCTTTCACCGCTTCGCCGACCAGGGCATGATCCACGTCAACCGGGTTCAGTTTGTTTTCGAAGATCGTGGACAATTAGAGCAACTGGCTGGGCACGATGATTAAACAGAAAACTCCCGAAGTGTATGAAACTTCGGGAGTTGGTTATTACTGATTCTGGGTTCATCACCCAAATACTTCGTGTTAAGCAGCTACTTCTGGTTCGTCAAAGAGTCGTTGTTTGAAAGCCGGGATTAACATCAAGACGACGATGATCAAACCGAAGGTTCCACCCAGGATATAGTCGCTGGTGGTACCGCGCACCAGATGCACCCAGTAATTGGAGAACATGGTGATTAGGCCGCCGATCAGGGCCAGGTACCAGCCTGTCTTCTTGCGCATGGCCAGGTAAAAAATGGCCAGGATGGTTGCAATCGTACCCCACCACATTACCTGCGTACCAATCCAGAGTACCCAGGTGCCCTCCGCCCAAACCGGGCGGGCGGGGTGCATCCACTGGATACGCATAGAAGCATGGCCATTGGCGAAGCTGTGCGCACCTTGAACGCCCAGGATTGCAAAGACAAAGAAATTTACCACTTTCTGCATCAGGTCAGATTTCTCGGCCAGCAGGATAGTGAAGTAAGGAATCAATCCCAGCATGGAGATGATTATCGTATTTATTGTTCCTGACGAAAACCCAGTGAAATTGACAGATGGCACCAGCATATAAGCGCCGCCCATGGCTGGCATCGCAAAGCAGAATAATGCCACAGCTCTTGCCCACTGCTCACCCCGGTAGTAGGCACGGGCGATAACCAATACGACGATGGATGCTACAACTCCAAGCCCCATCCAGAGCGGATAGAAGAAACCAACCAGATAAGGTGTGTCCTTGATGATTTCTGCTAAAAATTTATCCTGTGGGTCGTCGGATGCGGACTTTTTCTCATAGCGTGCCTGCTGCCCCTCGATGATGGGGGGCAGGACTTGTTTGACTATCAGCGGTTCTGCGAAGATAGTGATCAGAGCCGCGATGACCATTACATAGGTGATGACCAAACGAGTTTTCTTGGGGGTTTCAGATAACATAATTCTCTCCTTTTCGCGATATAATGAAGAACAGATTAATTGATACAGTAATGTACTTGGATAAGATAATTCCAAGTATACATGCTGACGCAGAAACATACCTTGACTTTTATCAAGAACCAAGAGGTAAAGATGGATGATTTGACACTCCGACTTTCACAAACCGATGTTTTCAAGCAACTACCGGAGCGCGAGCGCAGCCATCTTGCGAAGATGGCTGTTCGTCACAAACTGGAGCCGGGCGACTTTCTCGTTTACCAAGGGGATCAATGGTCCAAGCTTCTATTGATTGGATCGGGAGCGTTGAAGTGGTTGTTGCTTTCTGAAAGCGGTAAAGAATATGTGTTTTTTACTCTGGAATCTGGTTCCCTTTTTTGGGGACACACGATCTTCGACGATCAGCCGATGCCTGCATCTCTGGCGGCGACGAAACCAACCGAGGTGTATACATGGGCAAAGGAACTAATTCAGCCTGTTTTATATCGCTATCCCGAGGCCATGTGGGAAATCGGAAAGAGTTTGGCAAGCATTATGCGCCGAAATCGAGAAGTGGTGATTAACCTGGCGTTTCGACACGTGGCTGGTCGTCTAGCAAAATTATTATTGGATATCTCCAGTGAGGATACAAAGCAAATTGAGCGCGACTTCACGCTAAATGACCTCGCGACAATGGTGGCATCCTCCCCAGAAGTGGTTTGCAGGATTTTGTATGATCTACAGGATAAAGAAATGCTTGAAATAACTCGAACTCAAATCGTGCTGCATGATCGCCACTCGTTGAGCAATTTAGTTGAGGAGGCTTAGCTGGCAAGGGAAAAATGAAGATCAAGGAGCTGTTGATACAAAATCCGATTTGCGCCAATATGAGCCACACTGAAATAGATCGATTGGCTGTGTTGGCCATCCCCCGCAGCTACCAAAAAGACGAGTGGATCGTTCACTATGGCGACATCTGGGCTTATTTGTTTATTGTAGAAAAGGGAACCATCATCGCACTGAAAGAATCAATAGAAGGGCGCAGTTTGATTGTCACTACTATCAAAGCGGGGGAAATTTTCTGGGGGTTGGCGTTCTTCAAAGACGATGCCCCCATGCCGGTAGCCCTGGTAGCCTCCGAAGCTTGCCGCATCCACCTGTGGCCCCGGGAACGCCTGCTGCCCATACTGTTGAAAAACGGACGTATGTCTTGGGAGCTTTCCCGCCTGATGGTCAAACGAATGCAACAGGCCAGCGAGATCGTGGAAGACCTGGCGTTTCGCTCCGTGGCGGGGAGGCTGGCCCACCTCCTGGTGGAGCGTTATCAATCCCCCAGCACCGACCCCGTGGCCCGCGACCTGACCCTGGACGAAATGGCCGCCCGCATCGGAACCACGCGCGAGATGGTGTGCCGAGCCTTATACAGCTTTGCCGATGACAATATGATTGAGATCACCCGCACCGAGTTCGTCTTCACCAACCGCGAGAAACTGGCAAAATTTGCTCAATAGAGTTGTTCATAAATAACAGCGTCATCCGCGTTCTATTCAAGCAGGGAACTGAATGCTTACGTCTAATGAATAAAGGATCACCCCCATGCACAAACACCGCCTTACCACTACTTTGCTGTGGGTCTACGCAGCCCTGACAATATATGCGTTGCTGTCCCCCTGGCTTCATTTGCCCAAACTGCCGTTTGTGACTTCTTCTGGCCTCACCGTTCTGGCCTTTGTTTTTGCACTGATGCACGCCTCCCAACGGATGGGATGGGAACGCGCTCTGCTTTTTGTGGGACTGGCCTTTTGCATCGGCCTGCTCTTCGAAAGCGTCGGCGTCCTCACAGGGTTGATCTATGGCCCTTATCATTACACCACCCATCTGGGGCCGCGCTTCCTGGGGTTAGTTCCGTATGCGATTCCCATGGCCTGGTTTATGATGATGTACCCATCTTATGTGATCGCCGAGAGATTGATCCCCACCCCAATGAAGAAATGGAGATGGCGACTAAGTGTGGCGGCCCTGGGAGGCATTGTGATGACAGCCTGGGACGTTGTTATGGACCCCATGATGGTGGCCGGCGGAAACTGGGTTTGGGAGGTAGAGGGAGCCTATTTCGGCGTGCCGCTTCAAAACTACTGGGGGTGGTGGCTGACCAGCTTCGTGACCCTGGCTTTGTTTGCCTGGTTGGGGCGAATTGATCCAACCCAACCCACCAGCCAGCCCAACAACTTCGACCGTCTGGCGGTATTCAGCTACGCCATTACCGCCCTGGGGAATATGATTGCCGCCCTGCTGATAGGGCTGGCCGGCCCGGCCCTGGCGGGGTTGTTTGCCATGGGGCCGTGGGTGATGCTTAGTTTGCGGGAGAGAGAAGAGGGATGCGTAAAACGTGAAACGTGAAACATTCTATTACGCCTCACGCCTCACGCTTCCCGCTCCCCGCGCTACGCTGCGGCTAACAGCTTCTCCAACATAGCCTTGGACTTGGCCTCTACTTCATCGTGAATGCTGCTGCCATGGGAATCCATAGTCACCACCACGGGGAATTTGTCGACCTTCAACACCCAGATGGCCTCCGGCACGCCGAAATCCAATTTGTGTACTGTCAGCACCTCTTCGACAGATTGAGCAATCAGGGTGGCCGCACCGCCAATGGCGTGGAAGTACGCCGCCGGCACATCCGCGCAGGCTTTCAATGTTTGGGCTGCCATGCCGCCTTTGCCAATTACCCCCTTTAGATTGAAGTGGTGCATCACCTCACTTTGATAGGGTTCTTCGCGGATGCTGGTGGTTGGTCCAGCCGCCACAAACTTGTAGTCTCCCGTATCCAACCCGGCCACAACCGGGCCGCAATGATAAATCAGGCTGCCATCCAGAATCGGCTTGATGGCCTCATACACTTCCAGGTCATCGCCCTGGGGTTCGCGGGTTTCTCGAATGAAAGTCTCGATCATCCATTTATGGACAGCGTCACGCCCGGTAACGAGAACACCTGTAAGGGCGACCGAATCTCCAACTTTCAAGCTGCGGATTTCTTCATCACTGATGGGGATATTAAGTTCATGCATTATTGCCTCCAGATTTTTTAAGTACCCTCGGAGTGCTGCATTGGTTCCAAAAATAAAGTGATTTTCTGGGACGGCTTAAGCAAAACAACCAGGAGGGTAGTAGTTAAATTGTAACCATCCACTCCCCATCCCCCTCCAGCTTCCCCCCGTGGCGGGGGGATTGAGGGGGGTGAGATGGTGAATAATTACGTTAAATTGATAGATATTTATCGACGAGCAGGTTGAGCCGCTCGCTGGTTTCATCGGGAATCACATCGGGGTCGGTGATCATAGCTGTGGAAAGGGACTGACTGCACTTACAATCGCACATAGGGTTTAAGCCACGCGCCAAATTGCAGATAGCATCTTGAGCCACTTTTGTGTTGTGGGTGAGCGTTTTGATCACCATTTCGACGGTGACAGGCTCTTCGTTGATGTGCCAAACATCGTAGTCGGTTACGTGGGCTATCACAGTATAGCAGAGTTCTGCTTCACGGGCTAAAAATGCCTCGGGGGATGTTGTCATCCCGATGATGGACATACCCCAGGAGCGGAAGGTGTTGGATTCCGCTTTGGTGGAGAAGCGCGGGCCCTCGATGGTGATGAAATCCCCGCCCTGGTGAACGGTTGCTCCCGTTTCGGCGACGGCGTTGTAGACTTGTTGGGACATATCAGGGCAGAAGGGATCGGCAACATCAACATGCGCAACTATGCCGTCAGTGAAGAAAGTGCTTTCTCGACCTTTGGTGAAATCGAATAACTGGTCGGGAATGACAATGTCACCGGGGGCGTAGTCCTCCCGCAGAGAGCCGCATGCGCTCACGCTGACCACCCGCTTAACTCCCAGCGATTTGAGCGCGTAGATATTGGCGCGGTAGTTGATCTCACCGGGGTTAATATGATGGCCAATGCCATGCCGGGCCAGAAAAGCGACTTGCTGCCCTTCGAGAGTACCGACCATAATGGGCGCGCTGGGCGCTCCAAAAGGAGTATCAAGCGTGAATTCCTGGAGATTCTCCAGCCCGTTCATGTTGTATAAGCCGGAACCGCCAATTACAGCAAAAGAGGGGGTTTTTCTCATAATTAATTATGCCTCGTTATCTTCGAATAAATCCAAATAATCATCTACGCTTTCGATGTCGGTGGCATCGGTCGGACCGGTGTCGGGAGCGGGGTGAGGCAGCGCATCGATTGCTTCGTCAACAGACTTTGCTGCTCCCTGGCCGAAAATAATAGGAACACCACCCAATGAGATCACATCCCCGGGCTTCAAAGTAACCTGCTCGACACGTTTTCCGTTGACTGATGTGCCTACGGTCGAACCTAGATCAACAATGACAAAGAACCCCGCGGCTTTTTTGATTTGAGCATGGTAACGTGAGACGTGAGGGCTGTCTAGGACAATCTGATTATCCTTCTTGCGCCCAATACTGACGACTGGCTTGTCGAGCGGTATAACGCGCGAGCCATCCACAATCAAAAAGGCGGTCGCAGCTGAGCCTTTGTCGGCGGGTTTTGCGTTAGTATCAGGGGGCATGGTCTTCATTTGTATACTTCGTGGTTAACCAATCCCGCACGGGCGTTAACGCACCGTGCTAAATCTGCGAAGCCCGTTCGGGCTAGCACTTTGCGTGCCTTTGAGCATTCGTGCTAATTTGTTGAACGAGCACACGAAATTCTAGAGGGCTGCCCGCTCAAGCAAGCTTAGTAGCACCACTAACATTTTGAGCACTTACAAATTTATTTCTTCAGCAATTCAGGATACACGATTGATGCGAGCTGGTCAAGTTATAGTCGCCTGTGTTGTATAAGCCATCAGTCAATTATACTCGCTCCCCAGGCTTTTTTCATATTTTTCCACACTGAGCTTGACTTCTCCACAGCGCAACTGGTCACCGGGAGTCAATACTGTGGGTATAGTGACAGATTCTTGATTGAGAAAGGTGCCATTGGTCGAGTTTAGGTCTTCCAGCCACCATTGGCCTTGATAATGGCTCAAGCGGGCATGATGAGCGGAAACTGTTTTCGAGTCAATCACGCAGGCACAGTTAGGATCACGCCCAATAATGATCTCTGTAGAAGTGAACTGACGAAGCTGAGTTTCATCACCAAGTTGAACATTCAAACCTAGAGATGCTGCTTGCCGAGTCGTTAGTATCTGCTGCCCTTGTTTTAGGCTGCGCCACATAAGCCACAATGCCCAACCCAGAAAACAATAAAGGGATATAGTTAACGCGGCTCTTAATATCAATAAAACAATCCCACTCATATAATATCACCTTTGGATCGTTCTGAATCTTGAGATGCAGGACGTGTGGGTAATTTTTGCGTATCTTGAGTTGCGTCAAGGCCGTCTTGAGCATAAACCAGCGGAATCTCAGCTAACGAAATCACATCTTGAGACTTAAGCACGCTTTGAACAACACGCCTGCCGTTGACGAAAGTACTACCGGTCGAATCTAGATCAAAGATGATATAACGCCCTCGGACAGCGCGCAACTGGGCATGGTGACGAGAGACGCGCGGATCGTCGATAACCAGATGATTATCGGTTTTTCGTCCGATGTTGATCACAGTTTGTTCGAGTGGAAAAACATCACTGCCGTTGACAATCAAGAACGCGTTCGAGGGGATATTTTCTACCTCGTTGTCCACTTCTAGCTCGATGGCATAAGTTTCGCCCAAATCCGACTGGCTGACTTGTGCCAGTACATCAACTTCACCCGCTGGTATCGCTGCATCGGAGACGAATTTAATCGTCGGGGGTTGGGCAAAACACAAACCGACTTGATCCCCCTCCCGCTGGATAAGATCAGCTGATTCTCGAAGGAGCAAGTCTAGCTCGGGTGTATGTGTGGCCTGTTGAGGATGCGTACGGATATGAAATACATCCGGGGCCAGCAGGGTACCATCACCCTGCTGCTGAATGCCCGCTTGCATGGCAGTAACCATCTTCCGGCCCAGATCATCTTTAGAAACCTGGGCCGGCAACAAGCGAGCAATCCGCCCTTCGATGAGTATTTGTAAACGCGCTTCGAGTTGGTCGAGTTTATACGTAATCATGGTCATGTTTAATGAGTAAATGACAGGTTAATGGATTAATAACAGTCAAAAAACTTCCACCGAACCATGCTAATTGTACCAAAATAATTATAGGGGAGAGAAAGATAAAGGGCAAGCTAAGGAGCCTGTCCAGATAAAAACACGAATTCATTCTTGAACAGTTACCAAACAAAAGCGTCTTTTCAATTTACCTCATCTGAATTAAGATTTATGCTATACTTGTAAATGTGAATAGCAACCAGCATATTTGGCAAAAATGGGCTGATGCTCTCCATCGCTGGAGGCTAAGCAACTTGACCGGCATTGTTTTAGAATCTACCGGGTCGCTTAATTTGCTGGGCGCGCAGGTTGTCTATTTAGGACAACCTTTATTGTCTCAATTTTTGCCCAAAGACCATCTAAACGCTTTGGCGGAAGTCTTGGAAAACCCCGAACAAACTCAAGCGTTTATTGTCTTCTTGAGGCAAGAGAATCGCAGCGATTAGCACACCTTATAGAATTGGTAGCGGTTATAATTAACTGATAATTTGCGTAATACAGGTGACAGTCACTTTATCAAATCACGACGTGCGTGCTCCCTGTGTCGCTGAAGAGGCGAATTTCAGCATTTTCTCGTCTAGCGAAAGTGACTGTCACCTTCCTCATCATTCAAAATTTACCCCTACCACAGAATTTTCAGGAGAACGGAGGCAACTACTCGCAATGACCATCTTTGGTATCATTGGTCTGGCTTTCATTCTAGTTTTCTTTGGCCTTATAATTCTCTTCACAATAGTTGGCCGTGAGCAGCCCGCGGCTAACCTGCGTTCCATTTCCGCTTTTACCAAATTACGGCGGGCTATTGGGTTAGCAGTCGAGTCCGGTTCTAGTTTGCATCTCAGCATCGGACGGGGAAACCTGACCGGAACAGAAGGCGCGATTGCATTCGTTGGATTGAGCGTGCTGGAACGCCTGGTGCGATTAACATCAACAAGCGATAATCCCCCTATAGCCACCACAGGAGATGCTTCTCTGGCCATTGTCGCTCGAGACACACTCAGCGGCACATATAGAGACATAGGCATAAGCGAGCAATACAAACCCACAACCGGGCAGCTAGCGGGGGTCACCCCATTCTCGTATGCTGCCGGGGTTATTCCCATTATTCGAGACGAAAAAACCAGCGCCCACGTTCTAATAGGGCATTACGGCAACGAGGTAGCTCTAATCACAGATGCAGGCGAACGCAGCGGCGACTTAACCCTAGCAGGCACTGACAACTTACCCGCGCAATCCATTCTCTACGCCACAGCCCAAGAGCCTCTCATTGGCGAAGAAGTATATGCCAGTGGAGCCTATCTCCAAATAAACCCCATGCACGCCGCCAGCTTGCGAGCCCAAGACATCATTCGCTGGTTGCTCGTCATCATTATTCTGGGCGGAATCCTGCTAAAAACATTGGGCCTTGATC
Source organism: Chloroflexota bacterium (assembly GCA_034717875.1). Lineage (GTDB taxonomy): Bacteria > Chloroflexota > Anaerolineae > Anaerolineales > UBA11858 > JAYELX01. Next base: position 9,273 of record JAYELX010000458.1, read on the forward strand.
AAACTTTCATCAATATATTGGATGGGCTGCTATGAAATTAAAAATCAAAGCCCCAGTATCTACTGCCATCGCCATTGGTGTTGGAATCGTGGTCCTTTTGGGATACTTTTTTGGCGCCGACGCCAGCGGTGCCCCGACGACATTGGGGATTTTGCGTGATTATCTCCTTCAAGGAGCTATAATATGGGCGGCAGTTGCATTATTGGTTGGCATAGCCAATCTTGCCTCGGTTCATATACATAAGATACACACCGGTCAGAAAGAAGGTTACAGTTTTATCTTGCTAATTTCGCTGATAATTACACTGGGCGTAGGCCTTTACGACATCAGCAACACATACCTTCACCAAGAACCTAATTTCCAGCGCACTCAATGGATATTCAATAATATCCAACTGCCCATAGAAATGAGTCTGATGGCAGTGCTGGCAATTAGTCTAACTTATGCGGCCGCTCGTTTACTCTACCGGCGGCTGAACTTGCTCTCCATCGTTTTCGTCGCCGTGGTGCTGTTGCTTCTCATTGGGGCAGTGCCACAATTTACGGCTCAATTCTCTTTGCTGGCCGAGGCTCGAAATTGGATATTGCGAATTCCAACGACGGGAGGGGCGCGCGGTATTCTGTTGGGGGTTGCGCTGGGGGCAATAGCCAGCGGTATTCGTATTCTTACGGGCAGTGACCGCCCGTATGGGGGATAGAAAACTATGGCTGAAATTCGCTGTCCCATGTGCGGGAAACTCAACCAAGATCACCTGGATATCTGTCAACATTGTCAGGCTCGATTGAAACCCTTGATCGCCTCTCCAACGGATAAGCCCGACTCGGAACTGCCAGATTGGCTGAAGGATAGTGGGCAAGATAATGGGCCATCACTGGGTGAACAAACTGAAGCGGATGATTGGCTGGCCCGGATTCGGGCTGATGGAGATTCTGACTCTGGTGAAAGTACTGATCCCTTTGATGAATCGCCAACATCACCGGAAGAAAATGGGGATGAAGATTGGCTGCAACGCATCCGCGATCTTAACGAAGATAAAGACGAGGATACTGATACGGTTAGCGAAGAAGACGAATTCCCCGACTGGATGATGGGCCCCAATGATGAGGATAGCCCATCGGAAACGGAATCCACCCCCGAGGGAGTATTTGCAACTCCGCAAG
>JAYELX010000459.1:0-2042 GCA_034717875.1 Chloroflexota bacterium
CAATTACTCGTGCGAAGCGAAAGCGAGTGCGAGTACGATTGCGCGCAGGATTAGGATTACACACCCCGTCTCCCGATTGACATCGGGAGCTACCCCTCTCAAGCAGAGATTTTTAAAGGGTAATTAATTTGACGTAATGCAACGGTATTTCTTTACCCTTCTTGAGACGATACGATTCGGCATGGTATTTACGCCATATAGCGTCAAATAAAATATGGCTTTAATCCTCTTTACGTCCTCACATTTTTGCCTATATTTAAGAGGTAGCAAATGCTTTTTTCTTTGTTTCAGCGCCATATTTTATTTGACACACCGCCCTCGATTTGCTACCTTTCCCTCTGACGGTGATAAACTTTTCAGCAGGAGAAAAACACATGTTAGAAATGAATCCGCAGCAGTTACAGATCGTCGGCCCTCAAGGCACCCTGCCGGTGCTGCCAGACGACGAAATTACTCGTAAACTAATCATGCTTATTGAGGGTGAATGTCAAGGTGTGGGAGCCACTGCCGCCGCGCACAAATTCGGCTTTTCTCGGCAACGTTATTGGCAACTTTTACACGCTTACTCACAAGAGGGCGCCATCGCTCTCCAAAGCCAAAAGCGCGGCCCCAAAACCAACTATCGGCGTACTGAAGAAGTCGTGCGGCAAATCATCCGCCATCGCTTTCTCGACCCCGACGCCTCAGCCGAAGTGATCGCCCAAAAACTGCGCCAGTGTGGCTGGGAAATCAGCACGCGTAGTGTGGAACGAGTCATCGCTCAGTTTGGCCTTCAAAAAAAAACTGCATGCCTTTCGCCCTAATGGGGATCCCCTCTTGGTCGAGACCAAACGTACCACGCAAAAGCAACGCTCCGAGCCGTGCGACCCGGCCAGTTTGGAGCGCGGTGTCCGACAACTGTTGGCCGACAAGCTCTCCGGCACCATGGTCGGCATCTGGTTGTTGATCCCTGAACATTTACGCCTGGGCACATGGGATCTGCTGTGTGGTTGGACCGGACAGTCCAGTAAGCAGGTCCAACCACGCCTGGCGTTGCAATCAGTCCACGAAGCAGCTCTGTGCGTCAGTGGGGTGCGCGAGGGCCGGAGCCTCTCGCAGAAGGGCTTTGAGGTAGCCAACGGCTTGCCGTTTGTGGCTACTGATCAGGCTATCCATGACTTGTTCGAGGCACAGTCGATCGACCGTACCCAGTCCCTGCAGATCACCTTGGGGCAGCTGCGGCGGGCCAGCGGCCACTTCCAGGGCCGGCTATTGGCGGTGGATCCGCACCGCCTGCGTAGCTACTCCAAAAGGCAGATGCCTCGCCGTTGCCACCGGGAAGGAGACCCCGCAGTCAAAGCCCTGCAAACCTTCTTTTGCTTCGACGTTGAAACCCAGCAGCCGATCGCCTCTACCATTGGCAGCGCGGCGCGGACAGTCTCGCAGGCCACCCCCCAACTACTGGATATGGCGACCCGGATTCTCCACCCAAAGCCTGGCACGTCCCTGGTCCTGGCTGACAATGAACATCTCACCGCAGACCTTTTTGAATATGTCCACCAACACTCGTGTTTCGATTTACTCTGCCCCATGACCTGTAGACCCCGGCAGCAAAAGAAATTGGCCCAACTACCAGACGAAGTGTGGACAACACACTGGGCTGGGATGGCCACCGCCTGCCTGCCCTATCAATCGAAAAACTTCCGTTCACAACCTCTCTATCAACTGGTGCAACGCTGCGGCGAAACTCCCGACAACTATCATTACAAAAGTTTCCTCTCCACCACCAAACGTGATGAACTGGACCAGTTGTGTTGCCAATATCCCCAGCGTTGGCACGTGGAAGAATTTTTCAACACCTACCAAGCCATGGGGTGGAAACGGGCCGGAACACTCAATCTCCACATTCGCTATGCCCAGCTGACCATGGCCTTCATCGCCCAGGCGGCCGTACAACAGTTGCGTCAACGTCTGGGAGAACCTTTCGATCAATGGGAAGCTCGTCATCTGGGCCAGGATCTTTTCAAGGGTTTAGAGGGCGACGTGCGCGTAATCGAGGATAC
>JAYELX010000460.1:0-2038 GCA_034717875.1 Chloroflexota bacterium
CCACCAGCCCGATCCCTATAGCGAGTCGCTTGTGTACCACCGCCGCAGGGAAGAAACGAAAGACGGTAAGGTTCAAAATGAAGACGATGGAAAAGGAAAGGAACCGTTCCATCCATTGGGAAACAGGGAATTCCCAACCATTGATGATGGGGAACCAGTGCGGCAGGAGTTGCCACAAGGTGCGGGTGAGAAAAGCAAAGAGTACCCAAACCGTCACGCCGAACAGTGAGAGCACACCCAGCAACCGCTGCTCCCAAAAAGTGCGTCCGCCGTCGCGCTCCCACACCACATTGATGGCAGTCTCCAGCACAGTAAACATCCCGGAGGCCGACCACAAAGCCACCAGGCCAGACATCATCCCCATCGTACCGCGATAACGCACCAGGCTTTCGATATTGATGCGGATGGTATCGGCGGCTGTGGGCAAGAGGGCGGTCAGACTATCCAGGACGACTGCCTCCACTTCCCCGGCATTTATAAAAAGACTCCCTACCGAAAGAACGAAAAAAAGGAGGGGCACCACGGAAAACAGAGTGTAGTAGGTCAATGCGGCAGCGTAGGAAGTGATATGATGACGCCCGGCGCGGTTCAACACTTCCAAAACTAAGGCTACGGCCGGTTTCTGTCTCAGTTTCTGAATAAAAGGCATTGACGGCATCGCATTTACCACAGCTATCGAAAACGTGCATCTTGGGCCAACGTCCGGCGCAACCCCTCTGCTAAGGAGACGCGCGGCTGATAGTTTAGCAAATGCTTCGCTAACGTCAAATCCGCGCACAGGTGCAAAAGGCCGCCCGTTTGAACCGGGCTATAAATGACATTGCTCTCAGAGCCGGTGATGTCGAGGATCAGCTGTACCAAATCGTTGATGGACGTTTCGATACCGCTGCCGACGTTGATAATTTGGTGATTGTGGGCTTCCACACGGGAGGCGGCGATAAATGCCGCGACCACGTCATCCACGTAGATGAAATCTCGCGTTTGGGCGCCGTCGCCGAAGATAACTAACGAGCCCCCCCCGACCGCCTGTCGTAGGCAACCCGGCACAACCGCTGCGTGGGATGGCGGCAGAGATTGATCCGGGCCATAGGCGTTGAAAATACGCAAGGCCACTGTAGAGATGCCACAGAAATCGCCGATGACATTCATGTAATGTTCGGCGGCCAGCTTGCTCACGGCGTAAGGAGACTGCGGGTGAGGGCAGGCGCCCTCCGGGACAGGCTGCTGGGCCTGCTCGCCGTAGATCGCGCCCGACGAGGCGAGGATCAACCGGGAGACGCCCACATCGCGCATAGCCTCCAACAGCGCTACCGTGCCGCCTACATTGACCTCGTTGTACTCGCGGGGATAGAGGTTGGATTCCGCAACCAGGATACGCGCCGCCAGGTGATAGACACAATCCACGCCTTGCAGCAACGTCCACAGCTTAGGGCGATCCAGAACCGAGCCACGGTGGAACAGCACCCGCCGATTCAAGCGCGCCGGATCGCCGGCGCTCAAATCGTCTAAAGCCAACACCTCGTGCCCTTGCTTCACAAAAGCATTGGCCAGAGCACTCCCCAGGAAACCCGCCCCTCCGGTGATCAAAATACGCACGATACCCTCCTCTCTCCCCAAACCAATGGCAAATAGTGAATAGTGATTGGTGATTAGTGATTGGCAGACCATGACTCTCGCGGATGCGCAGGATAATGTAAATATGACGAGGCCCTGCTATAAGTCCTTGTGTCCACTCTTTTATTTTAACACACCTCGGAAAATTGACACGGTGACAGATCAGCGTCCCAGCGTCTCAGCGGCTCAGCGTCATAGCGACTCAGCGTCCCAGCGTCTCGGCGTCACGGCGTCTCAGCGTCTCAGCGCCGGCTGCGCAGTATTGTGCAGAACGGTTTGCCCATTCACCTATTCACCTATTCACCATTCGCCCATTCACCATTCTCTATTCATCATTCTCTTCACTTGCTCCCCGCCGATTTCAGGCTATCATTGAGTTCTGACCGACAAGGTAGGTTTTTCTGCCATTTGCCATTTGCCATCT
>JAYELX010000461.1:0-2030 GCA_034717875.1 Chloroflexota bacterium
AAAGGAGACTAAAATGAAATCCGGACTGAATATCAAAAAAGATGCCGCACTGGACTTGGTGTCGGTGGGCGCGCTTATTAATCGACTCGATCCCGGCGTTGTCCCCTTCCGTAAGGCTACCGAGTGCAAAATCCATGTTAGCGGCGGCGAGTTCAACGTGGCGGCCAACCTGGCTGATTGTTTCCGATTGAACACCGGCATAGCCACGGCAATGGTTGATTATCCCATTGGTGCGCTGATCGCTGAGCGGGTTCGAGCGATGGGAGTCAAACCCTTTTACAAATATTTTGAGCATAACGGGGTCAACGGCCCCAATATGGCCACAGTATATAGTGACCGTGGCTACGGGGTGCGACCCCCACTTGTATTCTACAATCGCTCGAACGAAGCTGGCGCCCTACTCGAGCCCGGCGATTTTGATTGGGACAAGATATTTGCTGGCGGCGTGCGCTGGTTCCACAGCGGCGGAATTTTTGCTGCCTTGTCGGAAACCAGCGGCGAGGTGATCATCGAAGGCATGCAGGCGGCCAAAGCTGCCGGGGCAGTCACATCTTTCGATTTGAATTATCGCGGAAAATTGTGGGATATTTGGGGCGGCTACGATCGCGCTCTGTCTGTTCTTGGCCGGATTGTCGAGAACGTGGATGTGATCCTCGGCAATGAGGAAGACTTGCAAATGGGCCTCGGAATCCCCGGCCCGGATGTCACCGCTGAATCCAAACTGGACCCCAGCGCATTCTTCGGGATGATTGACCGGGCGATCGAGAAATACTCGCACGTCAAAGTTATCGCCACAACCCTGCGCGAGGTGTATTCAACCAATCATCACGGTTGGGGCGCGGTTGCCTGGGTCGACGGCGAGACTTACGTTTCCCCGACTTGCGATCTCACCGTTTACGATCGCGTCGGCGGCGGAGATGGGTTTGCCTCTGGTTTCATCTACGGCCTGATCACGGGCGAAGAGCCGCAGGAGGCCGTCAATCTCGGCTGGGCGCACGGGGCGATGATAACATCCTTCCCCGGCGATACGACCATGGCTACCGTAGAGCAGGTGCGAGCTTTTGCCAAAGGTGGGTCGGCGCGCATTCAGCGCTGAGTTTGGATTGAAATAGTACCTACTCTACTTTGTTAGACGACAGACGAGTCTATGGGATATTTTCCGTAGACTCGTTAATCTTAACTGTTTCCAATAAATCGAAATGCAATCCACTTCTATCGGCGCTTTACCAACAGGATTTTGAGCAACTACCTTCAATCGATCAATGCTGCTCATATTTCATTCCTTTCGCAATCTTGCTTTGATCTCATCACAATCTTTCACAATAAAGGACACCTTCTGAATTGCTATTGGCTATTTGCGGTTTAACAACGCTGCTGTGGCACGGGTATTTTCTTCCAATGAAATCAACACATAAATAACCTCACCCATAGCGAAGAATGTTAGGGCTAAACCACCGCCATTTAGTATGACAAATAGACTTATTAGCAAACCGCCAACCAGGCCGCTGAATACACCAGAGGGGCCTGAATAGCCATAATCACCGAACTCTTGACTTACGCTATCGAGTGCCGCTCCTCCCATGACACTAGCAGCGCAGATTCCAATCACAGCCAATAGGGTAACAATACCCGCTACTGTCCCAAGAATCTTATAAATTGTACCAATGGTTCTAAGGGCTTTGTATTTCTTTTCCATTTCTCACTCTCCTATATTTATGAACTTAGATTTGACGGGTTTTCGTAACCCAAAAACGCAATATCAATGCAGTTGCAGGGAGCAACAATGAAGCATTGCAACTCATACACTGTTGCTCTAACCAATTTGTAATTGCAATTTCTAACTCACGAAGAATCTTGTCGGTAGTCCTGTAAAGGTAATGATAATATAATCTGAGCAAACTCGCAAACCAAATAGGAGAGGTATAAAATAATGCGAAATTGTCCCAAATGTGGCTCAGATAATTGTGTAAAAAACGGTTCAATTCATAACGGTAAACCTAAGTTTCAATGTAATGATTGTGGTCGTCAAT
>JAYELX010000462.1:0-2028 GCA_034717875.1 Chloroflexota bacterium
CGGATGCGGCGTGAGCAACTTTGCCAGGCGACAAACTAAATGCGGGTGAGCCCGCCGATTTGCGCGCGCGTAGCGCGGTCAGGTGCAGCGGAGGGTGGGCCGCTTTCGCCCTGACAAATGATTTCAAGGTTCGTCAGGAGTCCATCTGGTATTGACATATTCCCATACCTCTGTCATCGTCATTCCTACAAACTCAGACAGGGGCCAACGCGTCTGTTCTTTGACAATGTCTTGCTGAAATGCCGGGCTGGCGACAGAAAAAAGCCAGTCTAATTCAGCCTCCACAGCTTCAATCTGCTCCGCGGTAAGTCGAATGCTATCGCCATGTCCATCTACAAGCGCTTCTAGCGCAGGCACAAACATATCGACCACCGCCAGAAAATCATCATACTTGTCCGGGTTATTCACGATGTAAATCTGAATCAGCTCCGGATTGTGTTTCCAAAACAGATCGCGATAATAAAGGCCAGCCTCTGTCTTTGATAGAATTTCAGCATCGACGCGATAGAGTACAGCCACTCGATGTGCTTTCCCCCATATCGCACAGGCAGGTTTAGATTGGCTCATTATCAGAACACAGAGCCCGATAAGAGCTAAAACGATCCAGCGAAACCGAATATGGCCAACCCTTGTCTTCATTTTCTCTATTCTCCAGGCCGCCAGGCCGGATACCTGGCGTTCGCCCTGTGCGTCACCCGGTGCAGCCTCTTGCCTGCACCTCGGAAGCCCACACGTCCATTCCGTCTCCTGCTCTGCTGCTGAAGGCCAGGAACTCGCCGTCCAGCGACGAGGCTATTGCAGCGCCTTGAGCAGTCGCCGTCACCAGCCTCGTACCGGGAAGAGTCCGGCCCAATTAAAGTGCTCGCTGAAAAAAAGAGGCTCTTCCCACGCCCGCCTAACGTGAGGTTGAGCCGCCGCCATGTGGCCCTCACCAAACGTAACCGTGTAATGACTATAACCCTCAACGATCATAACAACGTTAGCGGTCGGCTCCAGCTAGTGTTAGCTGGCACACCGCCCCGTGAAACCTTGCTGGCGGCACAAGATGGTTGAACGCCTACAAATCACCACAATTGCCTGATTGCGTATGCTCCAAATGCCGTGTCACTACCCACAATTGGCATATCCTCTACCCTTGCTTGAGCAATTAGCAGACGGTCAAACGGGTCACGGTGGTGAAAGGGTAGCTTGGCTACGACGAACATGTGCTCCATCTTAATGTCCAGAAGTTCAATCCCGTTCAACCTCATTTGCTGTGGAATTAACACTTCAAATGGCTGGGCCAAACTCAACTTGCCGATGCTCAACTTGATGGCCATCTCCCACAAGCTGGCTACGCTGAGGAAGGGGCGATTAGACGCATTCTCAATCAGAGACCGGGCAGTGGAACTGAGGTTGGCGCTTCCGCTTATAAACCACAGAAAGCTATGGGTATCCAATAGCAGCTTCACGACATGTACTCGTCAAAGTCTTCCAGAGGAGCATCAAAATCATCGGCCATTATTACCAGGCCCTTTGCACTACCGAATCGAGGGTTTCGTACCGGTGCTTCAACGGGAATCAACTGTACGGCTTTTTGATCATCTGTAAGGATAAAGACTTTTTCTCCCTTGAAAACGGCAGCAACCAAATCCAGTAAGCGGGTTTGAGCTTTATCCAATGTGACTTGATACATGGTGACTCACCTTTCTTTTGATGATTACCACTCTGGGCCAACTACTGGGTGTGAGAATAATCCTATTCTAACCGTTTCCGGCTTGAAATCAAGCCCCGGGTTTTCGGAGTTTGCCAGCTAATGGGGCGCGAGATGAGCGGAACCCCCCAGGTGCGGGCAAGCCTCCGGCTGGGACGCAGCGCATATTCCCTTGTGACCAATTTCTTGCCCAGCGGACGTTACCCGGCGCTGCTCGCAGCTCTAGCGCGTCAGGTGGAGTGAGTTGTTAGGCTGCCTTAATTCCTTTATACGAACCCACGATGTCATCCAGAGAAAGATCAAGTGACTTGGCGATAGCAGCCAATACTCCTCTT
>JAYELX010000463.1:0-2024 GCA_034717875.1 Chloroflexota bacterium
AATTAGTTTATTGCTGGATAAAGGCTCCTTTCGTGAAGTTGATGCTTTAGTCACCCACCGCACCACCGACTTTGATCTGGACGAACGCAAGTATCTCAGCGATAGCGTCGTCACAGGTTGGGGAACGATCAACGGGAACCTGATGTATGTATTTGCCCAGGATTTTACTGTCTTTGGCGGCAGTCTCGGTGAAGTTCATGCTGAAAAAATCGTCAAAATAATGGACATGGCCATGAAAAACGGCGCACCGGTGATTGGTTTGAATGACTCCGGGGGAGCAAGAATTCAGGAAGGCGTCGTGTCGCTGGGAGGATACGCCGATATTTTCTTGAAAAACACGCTGGCCTCGGGCGTGATTCCGCAAATTAGTGTTGTCATGGGGCCTTGCGCTGGGGGCGCAGTCTACTCCCCTGCAATCACGGATTTCATTTTCATGGTGCGCGGGTCTTCATACATGTTCATCACCGGCCCCAACGTGGTCAAAACTGTTACCCACGAAGACGTAACATTCGAAAACTTGGGAGGGGCTGATACGCACGCTGAAGAATCGGGCGTTTGCCATGTTGCCGCCGATAGCGAAGCGGATGCGTTGTTTCTAGTTCAGCAGTTGATGAGTTACCTTCCACAGAACAACATGGAAGACCCGCCCTTTGTGCCCACGGGCGACAACCCCCTGCGGCGGGAGCAGGCCCTGGATACGATCATCCCCGCTGATCCCAGCAAACCCTACGATATCAAAGCCGTAATCAGCCTGGTTGTGGATAATGGCGCCTTCTTCGAGATTCATGCTTCCTATGCCCAAAATATCGTGATCGGATTTGCTCGTTTGGGTGGACACAGCATTGGAATTGTGGCTAACCAACCGGCTGTATTGGCCGGAGTTTTAGATATTGATGCATCGGAGAAGGCGGCTCGTTTTGTGCGTTTCTGCGACGCTTTCAACATTCCGATTCTAACCTTTGTGGATGTACCCGGATTTTTACCCGGCACAGATCAAGAACACGGTGGGATTATCCGCTCGGGAGCCAAGCTGTTGTACGCCTTTTGTGAGGCTACCGTTCCCAAACTTACCGTTATCACCCGCAAGGCCTATGGCGGTGCTTATGATGTGATGAGCAGCAAGCATATCCGCGGCGACCTCAACCTTGCCTGGCCCAGTGCGGAATTGGCAGTAATGGGGCCAAAGGGTGCTGTCGAAATCATTTTCCGCAAAGAATTAGCCCAAGTGGATGACCCCGAAGTGCGTATCGAAGAGCTGGTGGCCGATTACCGCGAGAAATTCGCCAATCCCTACGTGGCAGCTTCGCGGGGCTACATCGATGATGTCATCGAACCACGTGAAACGCGACCGCGCCTGATCAACGCTCTGGAGATGCTTTCCAACAAGCGCGACAACAACCCACCCAAGAAACATGGCTGCATGCCGTTGTGAGTTGGTATGTTGGGATGCTGGTATGTTGGTATATTGGTATTTGGTAAATTGGTAAATTGGTAAATTGGTAAACTGGTAAACTGGTAAACTGGTAAATTGGTAAATTGGGGTAGTGTCCTCTAACAATTGAAATAAATCAAAAAAGCAGATCGCTGAAGATTGCGATCTGCTTGTTATATGTTCGTATTAGTGTCTTGTCAGGGATGAAATGATAGGAAAAAAACGTAATTGCTCACAATCAAGTTTTCATGCCTATGGCAGCAGGTGCATTGCACTTTGGGAGTGCATTGCACCTGCGAGGCGGCAAATAAATGATGTTTTCTCACCCTGACCTTCTCCCTCACCTTCTCCCTCACCCTAGCCCTCTCCCGGGGGGAGAGGGGACAGCTTCATCTCCCTTTGGGGGAGTGAACAGTTGCTCCTGTTGAGTTACTTTACAGGCTCCAGGCTGCTCTCGACTTTATTCTTAGGCATGGGCCAGAGTTCGCCATTAACCCCTCGGGCCAAGAAAAAATCACCAGCGCGCGCGGTCACAGGCCCCTCCGTGGAATAGACAATCACTTCTTGATCAGGATCATGCGTAACTTGAGTC
>JAYELX010000464.1:0-10311 GCA_034717875.1 Chloroflexota bacterium
AACAGCATTAAGCTCAGCTGCCAGAGAGAGTAGATGAGACTCAAGTTGATCTACTTCTGTTTCTAATAAATCAATCTCATTCTCAATTGCAGTGCTTAAAACCTGCAAATCATTACGGGCCTGCGCCGCAGGATATTCATCCGAAAAATAATCTGTTTCATAGCGATCGGTCATTGCCTCATCATGATCACTGTATGCTCGTTGATGTAATGATACACTTCTGATTCGTTCGCCAGTTGTCAAGATCACATCAGCATCGTGCTCAGTCAAGATGTGGTCAAAAGCCTGAATTTCTTTCAATAAATCTTCATTATCTTCTATTTCGGTCAAGTACTTAATCAAACTCTGTTTGGCATGAGTAAGTTCAGCTTCTTTTACCTCAACTGTCTCATTGGACATCACATCCAACAAAGATTCTTCCGCCGCAGCTACTTTGGCCCATAGTGCTTCTATATAAATATCAAGATAACCAACCATTCGATCTGGCGTATACTCATTATTTAAGCGTTCTACATATTTTTTTGCCCAAAGATTTACATACTCAGATGCAGTATTTGGATCTGAGCTGGTAGCAATTAAGTCAATACGATCTTCGATAGAACTGGTCGTTGGCTTAACATATTTGCCAAAGGAATGATTTATCTCTGCAAGTAATTTATCGTCGCGCGCCAATTTTTCTAACAAGACAAGTTGGGGAACATTCTCTAACAAAGCAAGAATATCTTCATCGGTTATATCGTTCTCAGGTGTATTTTCAAGCAAAATCGAGACGTCTTCCTCGGGTTTGCTAATCGTGCTTAGAGCGATGATCAAGTTCAATCTATCAACCTGAATTGTGGCTTTACTTTGATATTGAGGATTCACAGAGAGAGAACCAACAACCCCAGCAACCACAGTGGCGAGCAATGTTACGCTAATGATCAACCATTTGTGGCGCAATAAGATCACTATCATTTCACGCATGTTAAGTTCATCACCAAGAGATTGTTGTGACATTTCTTATCATCCTTTTTGTACCGCAACTCCCATGCTACTCACCAGGCAGGGGACAGGTAACGGGGTACTCTAAAATCGGTTCTCGCCAAAGAACATCTCGCAAATTCTCACCATCGTCTTCGTAAATCGCTACTGAAACAATGTCCGTGGAACACCCCAAAACCATCACATCACTGCCATAAGGAAAATCAACCATCCAATCATGAGTGGGAATATCAAGAGCTCGACGTTTGGTTCCGATCAAATAAAATTCAATTCGAGAAGGTTTTTGTCTGGCACGAAATCCTGCATCCAGTTTGGCTGTTCCAGGCTGGTAATAAATCGGGGCAAGCGCACGCCCGTACATGACTGAGCCGCCTGACGAAAGCATCGAATCCCAAATTTCTCTTTCGTGTTTGGTGAGCAAATTGTTTTCCTCATGAAGTAAAGCATCCAAACGAATTTGTTTTTGCTCACTTGTGTATCGTTCCGGAATTATTTTCTCAACCATTGGCGGCGCTGAGCCAATCAGTAAAATAACAAGGATGACTAAACCATACATCCATTTCGTATTCCAAGCTTGACTTGACTCTCGAAGCTTTTTTTGCTCACCAGGGTCTATTGGAGCAATATTCATCCATCCCCAAAAACCCATGGAAAGTTCAGTCAGGCCAATACCATAATACATGGCGCTGGCCCAATCAGTGACAACCAGAAATCTTCCTCCCGAGCGTTTCATCAAGGCAAAGATAATAATATGGGCAAAGAGAGCCAGCAAGGGAAATAGGCCTATCAGTTTCTGCCGCTGCCAAACCGCTCCAATACCTACAGCCAGCAACAACAAAGTTAGGCCCAAGGGAACATAAGAGGTAGTCGGGATGTCACCTGACCATTGTGGCCACCAATATGGTGTATCGCGTACAAATCTTTCCAGTTCGCAACATAATTTCTTATAAGACATCGGGGGATGATGCTCAAAGGAATATTCCACCGGCAAGAGGATCCGATTATTGATAGGCAAATAGAGCACAGATTGTACAGAACTATCAACCAGGTGATTGAGAAGAACATCAGAATTAATATCATTTTCCAATGTACGTAAACTTGGCTTTAGATCCACTTTCACAACCGCTTCTTCCCAATTAAAGCTAAGTCTGCTTCCATCCCAAAAATCTGCTTGCTCGTCTGGGGTTATCAATCTCCAAAATTTTTGCAACATCCTATCGGGATCGTTTCTAATCAACCATGCTTCACGGTTATGAGGGGCTATTGAATAATCACGCCAAACCCAGGGGCCGACCATGAGAATGATACCAACAAAAACCAAAACCATGCCTTTGCTCCAAAGCAGTACTCTTTGAGCAAACCCGGTAGCAGGTTTTCGAACCATCACCAATAATGCTCCAAACCCCACTAAAAATACAATCGCGCCGATCTCTTGGCGGATGAGCATGAAAAAGCCCATCACGCCGCCAGCGAGGAGAGCATAAACGCCGCGCTTATCTGGTTTTTTACTCCATTCGACAAACAGCCACAAAAACATGAGTACACCAAGCATGGCCGGCAATTCTGAAAGCAGAAGCTTTGCGTGTGAAACCGTAATGGTATCCCCCAGCAGGATAGCATTACGTTCCCGCAGCATAATCATCAAAGCAACCAGCATCCCTGAGATATGATTATGCAAACTTTTGGTCAAGCGATATGCCAAAACGGGAATAAATGACAAAACTGCTACTTGCAAACCAAGGATGGACTCATACCCTAATCCTGAAATTGCATGAAAGACAGCAAGCCAAAAAGACAACATGGGTCGCTCGACCATTTCCGACCACTTCCCCACTCGGAATCCTTGTCCCGCTAAGATGCTTTGGGCTACCGAATCGTAACGAAAGGCATCTGAATTTGGAGAGAAGGAGTACGTAGGCGGAAGGGGCGGATTTGCAAACCAGCTCGACGTCAACGGAATCCCCATCCAGACAATATAGGTCACCAGCCAGATGACAACCCCGATAAGAAGATCATTATGCAGAAAACGGAGCCAGGGCCAGCGTTGGCGCAGTAGGCCCAGCCCATACCATAGGACACCGAACAGCATGGCGACGCCCCAGGCCAGGAATACTTGCACGCCCATAATGGGCGCATTGGGATGGTGAAAAATGCCGGTTTCCGGCGTCTCTTCGGTAAAACCATAACCAGATTGGGCTATCCATCCCCAAGCCAACAAGAAGAAACCAAAGATCAAAACGACGCGCAGGATTTTTCGCCGAAAAATTCTTTTGCCGTAACGAAGCAGAAGCAAGCTCACGACCGTTTGAACCATCAGCGCAGCCAGCCACAGTATCAGGGGTTGGAGGCGGGTGAAGTAGGCCTGATGAACTAAATCGGTGGAGGCAGCCGCGTATTGATAGATTTGTGCTCCGACGATGAGGAGGACGCCGGCAAGCAATGTCAGGATAGCCAACAAACGCTCGCATTGGGCAATGGTTTCAATTCTCTTCTGCAAAGAACGAAACTTGGCTGTCTTCAACCAGAATAACACAAAAGCATATATAGGTACTGAAACAGCCAACAAGACCCCTAGCAGCAATACTAATCGTTCAGGAGTCAATCCCAACAGAAGCGCATCGCCCTGTTCTGACGGGGTTCGCAAGATGACGCCAGCAACAAGCAACCCTTCCAGGCCAGTTAGAAGGAAATAGATTCGCAAGATCAATGATTTCATATTTGCTATGTTAACGCTCCGCACCTTCCGACATCAGCTAGTTCTGTCGGATTGATTTTTCGTATTTTCCCAAGCGACTTCTCCAACTCAGCAGCGGAGCAAGAAGTGTTACCTGAGTTGTGCCCTCACGCGCAAATTTCCAAAACTTAGCTAAAGCTTGAGTGCCATTCCGTTTGTGCGCCATTCTCTTCGAGGAAAATCCCCCACCTTCGGTAAAGGGCAACAGTATTGTAATGCTTTATGCAATTGTTGGCAACTTTTTTAAATCTACTCAGATTGAACGCATTAGGACGCATATTTCCGTAGATTTTCGCTGATAAAAGACAATCTACTAAATAGAAAATATATCATC
The DNA here is from genome assembly GCA_034717875.1 of Chloroflexota bacterium. Classification (GTDB taxonomy): domain Bacteria; phylum Chloroflexota; class Anaerolineae; order Anaerolineales; family UBA11858; genus JAYELX01. The sequence continues at coordinate 4,050 of JAYELX010000464.1, forward strand.
TAAAAACGTAGGGGCAAATTAGCTATGACCGGTCTAACCGCACTTGCTTTGCATACTTTCCGGTACACCCAAGTGGGTATGCTCTGCATGCCGCTGGCAACACCGTGTGACGCGCCTCTGACGATGGCGTAACCAAGTCACCGACAAGTTTGGATCATTTTTTACGATCCGAAATAGCCTCCAGGCAATTTGGTCGTGATGACATAATAGAAATCAATCAGCAAGGTGGCAAAAACGACAGCATCAACGAGATTAAGCAGGTAAAAATGGCCATTTTCATTGATTTTAATCTTCGTAGAGTCGATATGTTTCGAAAGCTTGTCGGTCACCACGAAAAGAAAAAAGGCCACGGGTAGAAAAAGCCCATAGATGAAACGCGGTCCTCCTGCAAGGGGGAAATACCAGGCAAACAAAACCAGATAACCAAAGAAATTCAACAGAAAGAAGAGCAGCAAAGGGAAATATCGTTTGATCATCTCGCCCAATTGTTTCAAGCCTACCCAGGGAACAAGCAAAAGCATGACGAGGTTATAAATTAGGATGTAATTGACCGCGCTATAGGGTTTACCCAGATAGATGATTTGTTTTTCCAAGCCTGTGAGCAGCCTAGTTTTAATTTCTACAAAACTATGTGCGCGCAGATAATTTCGCCAACTGGGGATCTCCTCGGGGGGCAAATTGGGCCAATGTTGGCGATAGCCATACTGAGCAGTGTCTTGCACGGCTTCCGTCCAGGTATCATACCAGATATAAAAGGTGGAGTTCACGTTATAGAAATAATGATCGTATTTCTGTTTGCTTTCGCGAAGATAGGGAAACAAAACAATCAAAAAGACAATCAATACCAAGGAAAAGCTCGCCAGTCGCTGTATTCGCTCTTTCTTCTCCGCCTGTTTAACGGTCACGTCCGCCTGTTTAACGGTCACGCGTTTGCTGCGGAAAAATACAACCACTTCTTTGACCAGAAACGTAAAGGCAAAGGCAGCCAGAGCTGGGAGAATCGATGCCTTCGTTAGATAAGTCAACGCTAGAATTACCCCGGTTGCGACTCCCAAAAGAAGCGAGGGAGTCAGAAGCATGAGCCCCATCATCAAGAATCCAATAAAACTCAACGTGTAATATAATAATTCCGAAGTAAAATACGCCGATTTGAAAATAAACAATCCCACTGCGATAATCAACGTTAGAACAGTGGCACGATGGATAGAAAGATATTGACGGAAGACAACAAATAGACCACTCAATAAAACCAGGGACAAAATAATATTGGTTTGTTTCCCCTGTTCGAAGAAAGCCGCATCGCCCAACTCAGGTCGATAAAACAAAGCCTGCACATAAGGATATAACGGCATTTGATTGCGAACACCGGTATAGGAAAAGTTGGTCTCGTGAGCCATTCTGGCAAATTCCATATAGGCCGACTGGTCACTATGTTCAGGATTATCGTTAACCATTTCGGCATGGTGCATGGATGCATTGTAGTAATAGTACCCAACAATTATAAATAGAAGAGCAGCGACCCAGCCAAGAGAAACTTTGATGTTCAGGTACTGCCGAAGTACAAAAACGAGAATTTGAGCGTATAGCGCCGTTACGAATAGTGCAAGTGGAAGCACGATTCTAAATTCCGACAAATATCGCTCAGCAACGTAATAAGCTGGGAATGCGCTGTCAACAACAAAATATTCCAAAACCAACAACCAGGGTAACAGGGTTAGAATTCCCAATACAAAGACTCGGAATCGCCATACCGTTTTCTGACTAATAAGCTGGCCTCGAGCAAAAATCAATAATTGTATACATAAAAGCTCAGCATACACCAAAACGGGGGTAAGCCGCTGTAAATAGGCTCGAAGATATTCATCTGTGGCTATGAAGAGCCACTGTAATAATAAGAAACTTATGATCAAAAAGCCCAACGAAAGCAAAACAACAAAAAACCACAGCACTCTATTTGACGCTTGTTCCAATCGTTCAACTAGCTTTCCGCCAAAATCAGGGCGATGTCTTAACCATATCAATATGCCAAAAAGGACAACGCTGATTAAAAACATCCCCGTCATCATAGCTAGACGAGATAACGAGTATCCAAAAAGATGGCCAGCACTTAACTCCCTGGGAATGGCTGCCAAAATAATTAATGTAACAATACCCTCGAACGATGAAAGTGCTAAAAATGTTTGAGTTTTTTTGATATTATCCAGGCATGTCGAGTTAGCGTTTGTCATAGTCAATTCGTATCATCTAAAAAATGGGGGGGAAAGTTTAGGTGGGTTTCTACACCTGCCTGTGGATGCGGCGGGAATGAAATCCCGCCCTAAAAAACACATTTTCCAACTAAAAACGATATCAATTAGCACGCTTCAGCGTGCTTCAGCTATAAGCCCTGAAATTCATTTCGGGGCGTGTGCTAGGGGAGTGAATAATTTCAAAGTTTGTTGCCTGAATGCTTTGCTATTGTAACGCGTTATTTAGAATAAGACTTACGAACTTTTTTTGTATTTCTTCTTAGCACCAAGTGTGCGCTAATAAATTGTGGCTTTTTAGGATTTTACGGGGCAGAAAGAGTATTGGCATCGAATTTCGCGAATTAGCACCAATAAAAAGAAAAATAGGCGAAAATTCGTGTTGCCACGCTGTGCGTGCCCGCAGGGCAAGGCACGCACAGCGATTAGATGCGGAAATTTGTGACTTGTCAAATCTATCCCGTAAGTTCCCAGAGACCCGAAATTGTATAAAACTAAGCCGGAAGTGCCAGACACTTTTGAGACCCAAAAACATGTTGGTGCAATATCACCAATTAGTACTTTGGTACTTGCTTCATTGCGGCGTACCACCTATAATATGATAAATATTTAATAGCAGCGCAATGAAGAATTAAAACATGAGCGAGAAATCGAAACGGACAAATTTTCTTGAGCGGATTGTGTCCTTATCGTTTCTCGTTTTTATGTTTGTGATTGTATTCGCGGCAGATAAAATATCGTATGCTGCTCCAGCCAGGGAGGACAGCACCAACGACCCATCTCGAACACCATCCGCGACCGAGATCGAAATCCCATCAGCCACACCGACAGCCACTGCCACATCAACCTTCACGATCACTGCCTCGCCAACTGGATCGAACACGCCAACCACATCATCAACATCGACACCACCCCCCCTAAGCACATCAACCCCTTCCAGCACTGCGTCTCCTACACCTAGCCCCACATCGACTCCGACTGCTTCAGCCACAGCCACAGCAACGCCAGCGCCTGCGCCAATTGTGGCAAATGATGCTTCATCGGATTCCACACCTACAAATACACTCATCCCCGCGCGTAGTGTCGTAATTAACGAGATCGCTTGGGCTGGCACAGCTGCTAGTTATAACGATGAATGGATTGAACTCTACAATCCTGGCGCGAGTCCCATCAATCTGGACGGCTGGACGCTTGAGGCAGACGACGGCAGGCCGAGAATCGAGTTGAGCGATACCATTCCGGCGGGAGGCTTTTTCTTGCTGGAGCGCACGGATGACACTACTGTCGGTGACATCCTCGCTGATTTGATCTACACCGGTACGCTGAGCAACAGTGGCGAAAGGTTGCAATTGCTCGCACCATCTGGAGAAACGGTTGACACTGCCAATACTGATGGGGGGGGCTGGCCCGCTGGGGACTCCGATGATCGTGCATCCATGGAACGGATTGACCCTTCAGAAGCAGACTCAGATTCCAACTGGAGCACAAACGACGGCATCACTAAAAATGGACACGATGCTAATGGCGACCCTCTCAATGGAACGCCAGGGCAAGTTAATTCAACGCCAAGCACACCCGCAACAAACACTCCCACGCCAACAAATACGCATACACCAACGCTAACCAACACATCCACAGACATTCCCCCGCTTGCTGTCGTGATCAACGAGATTGCTTGGGCGGGGACAGCAGCAAGTAGTTATGATGAGTGGATCGAACTTTATAATCCCGGATCAAGCCCAATTGATCTGACCGGCTGGCTGCTCAATGCTGATGATGGCAGCCCGAGTATCGCACTGAGCGGCAGTATCTCTGCAGGTGATTATTTCTTGCTGGAGCGCACGGACGACGAAACTGTCAGTGACCTGCCCGCTGATTTGATCTACACGGGGACATTGAGCAACAGCGGAGAGCAACTCGTGCTCGAAGATGCTGCCGGTAACATCATCGACACGTCCAACAATGATGGCGGTGGCTGGCCTGCGGGCACATCCAGCAGCGGGACGCCGGTTTATGCATCCATGGAGCGTATCGATTCGTCGGCGGAGGATACGGACGCAAATTGGTCCACTAACAACGGCATCACCAGAAATGGGCACGACTCCAAGGGAAATGCAATCAACGGCACTCCGGGGCAAGTTAATTCGGCCCTAAGCACCTCAGCAACAAACACACCCACTCCAACTAATACTTCTACATTTACGCCTACAGCAACAACTACATCAACCTCCACACCTACACCAACAAGCACGTCAACCCACACTTCCACGCCAACTCCGACAAGCTCATCTACGCCAACACCTGTGCCCGCGCGCACAATTATCATCAATGAGATCGCCTGGTCTGGCACCGAGGCGAGCAGCTATGACGAGTGGATCGAGCTTTATAATCCCGGAGCGAGTCCCATCAATCTAAACGGCTGGACGCTTGAGGCAGACGACGGCAGGCCGAGAATCGAATTAAGTGGCACTATTCCGGAATGGGGATTTTTCTTGTTGGAACGCACGGATGAAACCACGGTCTACGACATATCCGCCGACCAGATTTACACAGGTACGCTCGAGAACGGCGGCGAAATGCTGCGTTTGATAGGCCCATGCGGGGAAACGGTTGACACGGCCAACTTGGACGGCGGCGAGTGGCCCGCAGGCGACTCTGATGGGCGCGTTTCTATGGAGCGTAATGCCAACGCTCCAGACACATCTTCCGTGTGGGAAAGCAATAATGGCCTGATTGTGTCTGGTTTGGATGTTGATGGCAGCCCCATCAACGGAAGCCCCAAACAAGTCAATTCTGTGGTTCTCTACCCCTCGACGGCGACTCCAACACCCACCCATACGGCCACAACGGCGCCGCAATACACTATCCGCATCAACGAAGTCGCCTGGGCAGGTACAATAGGAAGCTACTACGATGAATGGATTGAGCTTTACAATGCCAGTCCAGTTACTATCCCTTTAGCTGGTTGGCAGCTCGTGTCCGCCGATGGGAAACCGGACATCGCCCTTGACGGAAAAATCCCAGGACACAGTTTCTTTTTGTTGGAGCGCACCAATGACACCACGGTCGCCAATATCGCTGCCGATCAAATTTATAGCGGCTCTTTGAGTAACAGCGGCGAAAACTTGTATTTGCGCGATCCTTCCGGTTCAATTGTCGACGAAGTTCGTCAAATAAATGGAGAATGGCCGGCCGGAGATGCCTATTTGCGCAAGACTATGGAGCGACGCAGCAGAACCCGCTGGGGAACCAACACCGGCTACCGCACCAACGGCCTCGACGTGGATGGCTATCGCATCCGCGGAACACCAAAACAGGCCAACTCGGTCTGGTATCCCACGCCAACGCCAACAGCCCTGCCGACGGGAACGCAAATCTTGATCAATGAATTTCTGCCGCACCCCAAATATGACTGGAACGGTGATGGAAAACCCACTTCCTCGGACGAGTTCATCGAACTTATCAACGCGGGAACGGTCTCTGTTAATCTTATCGATTGGATTTTGGATGACGAGGAAGAAGGGTCAAGCCCTTACTTGCTCCCCGACTTGGAAATCCTTCCGGGGGAAACTTTAGCGTTTTTCCGTTCGGAGACCGGGCTTTCGCTCTCGGACAGCGGCGATTCTGTGCGTTTATTCTTACCCGACCAAACACCGGTCGATGAACGCAGCTATAATTTCGCCAAATCGGTTAATCTTTCTTGGTGCCGCTCCCCCGATGGCATCGCAGAACTGGTTTTCCCTTGCTGGCCAACGCCCGGCAGATACAATGCTGGATATCCGCTGGCAACACCAAATGCACCACATCCCGTGCAACCACCGCGGCCACCAGCACAACCACCAGCGCCGAAACAACAGCCGCCGATTTTATCGCCGGGGTGGGAGCTTCCCAATGGTGAGATCGGATATTTATAAGGCCGAATGTAGGATGCTGTTTCCAGCCATCACCCCCACCCCCAACCCTTCTCACCTTCATCCCTAACCCGTCTCTCCCTCACCCCCAACCCCTCTCTCCCT
>JAYELX010000465.1:0-10293 GCA_034717875.1 Chloroflexota bacterium
CAAAGCACTCTGAATCGTTGACACGCTGAAGATATGACCACGCTGAAAGACAATTTGTATTACTCAAAATCATATTGGTCAACCCGTGGTACAGCGCAAACGCACCACTAACATTTTGAGCAATTACCTCTAAGCCGTAATGGGGCGACGCGCCGAGCACGTGGCTATGGTAAACGATGAGTGAAGGCATGGTTGAAGCGCCGTCATGGAGAACCTGCTGCTCCTCCACGGCCACTGCCATGATGAAGTTCACCGGTCAGGGTGTCTATGACAGAGACCCGCATACTGAAGAGCCGGATGAAGCTAAAGTTTCAAGTCCGGTTCGGGAGTGGCGGCGGGGTGGGCGACTGCCCCGCCGCCCATAACTTGGGCAGCTTTTAGATTTCTTCAATCCAAATACGCGAGCAATTTTTCAAGGCATTCTCTTGGTGTGACTACTTCAAAACCTAGTTTTGATTTAATTTCAACACGTTTGCTCAGAATATGTTTTTTATCAAAAGTCACGAAGTAAGTACTACCATACTTTTTTGCACACAATAAATTTCGCGCATCGTTAACATTCCCCTGCGAAATGCCATCTATAGTTTTGAAAAGCATTATTTTGACTTCTGACAACTCTCGCTGCTCATCTTGAGTAGTGAATAAATCGTAGTCATATATTTGAGCATGGGCTATTTTCCTAACTCTATCTGGAGCTCGGCTGGTTTCTTCTAAAACAGCTTCGGGAATGCTAAATTGGATTTGACGTTCTTCGATCAAAGTCAACAGTTTTTCTGTCGCTAATTTTTCTTCTTTAACGGGTGGAAAGAACGCACAGCTATCGAAAGATACAAATACATAAGGAGGAATTGATTTCATTTTCATTTATCTCAGCATTAGCTGCCCAACAGGAGCATAACCAGCGGGGCGGATTTGACCCTGACGCGGCTTTGCTCGTAACCGAATGCCTGAAAATCGCGCTGCTCGCTTTGCGTGCCTTTGGCAACCCTGAGGCGAAGCCGAGTCGGGTGGAATTGGGGTTATATTTCTTTTTTTGTTCTTCAATCAATTGGACAAAATTAGCCTACACACCAAAGAAAACAGCCGCTTGGATATTTTTGTGAATACCGCCAATTGGCACGGTGTTAGTATTCAACAGAAGCCAGATGGTTCAGGACAAATGGTAAATCGTGAGCCAGATCGCCAGTTAGCGGTGAAGTCTCTATCTTCCCCATGGGAGTATGAAAATGATGAGGGTATGAAGAAATTTCAGGAAAGTGTTCTTTGTTATCCCATCGAAGGACGGGCTGATTGTTTCGCACCAATTGGTATGCGTAATCAATATGACCCTGATTGTAATACAAACGCACTTGTAACGTAGCCCCGCCAACCAGTTCCGCACGGACTTTGAATGCAAACCGCTGTTGCGAAAAATCATCAGATTCCACAACTCGTACAACTTTAGAATATGAGAACTTTTGTAAAGTAGAGACTACAAAATTGAGTAAATCAGCAAGCGTGTTCATCCTTTTACTTCAAGCTGAACGCCCAACCAACTGGCTAACATATCGCGAGCAATTTTCCAGTTCAACGCGTCTTCTTCTTCAAGCATAATGGCTTGATTGAGTTCAAGGTTAGGTGCAGCAGCGAGTGTTGTTGAACGCGCCTTTAGATACGCTTCAAAATGCTCATAATCCATACCATATTTGTTCTGTAAATGCGTTATCGTAGTTTGATAACGCTCAACTTGGTGCAGAACATAATCGTAAGCCATCGTGGTAACAGCTTTTTCAAAATTTTCAAAAAGTCCGCGCTGGACGAAGGGTTCAATAACCGTGGTAATTTGATTGGTCATGGTTCATTACTCCTGTATAGCATTTACTTGTAATCATTATATCAGAGAGACCCATGTACGTTCCACTGTTTTAGCCTGACATGCGCAGCAACTATTATTTATAAATTTTCACCGTTTGCTTTAGCCCCTGTTCTCGACGGGAAATATAATGATTTGCTTCACCTGCCAAGCGGCGTGAACCCCGAAAAACCTTTGCTCGTAACCAATCATAATTTTTCGCGGAACTTATCCTCGGGCGATAGCCCAGTCAATGTGCAAGCGGGGTTACTAAAATATAATTGCGCTAGAGGGGCGTGGCCGATGTGTTACCATCGCTTTGCGTGCCTACGGCAAAGATTGACAACATCGCTGCGTGCGCTCGCGCACACGAACGCCATCGGGGGCTTGAGCGTCTGGGTCAGCCGAAGACACCTATGGGACACACTTTGTTTCATCTTGAGTGAGCTGTCGGGGGGCTTTCGACAAGCTCATGCCATATTTGGCCGCCCAGCGGATTTTAAGTCTGGGGCTCCACTACGAAGTGGATGAACCCGTATCGGTAGGTGTAACTCTTGACCCACAAATCCACGACCCATCACCTACAAAAAGTATAGCATGAAATATATCCCCTGAGGAAGTTTTAGCGTTGCGGCCTGAGTTGAGGTCGCCTCACTAGCTTAATTCTTTCTCGAAAATACAGGTCGATTGGCGCTTACCAGTCCACGGTATTGGTAGGCGTGGACGATTTTAAAGACTCCTTTAAAAAAGGGGGATGTGAATGTTGTTTTACTAAAGAGATCGGCTCTTTTTGAGGTCGACTTTGCTTTTTCCCCCTTACCCAACCAATTTTCACTTTCACCCCTTGCGTAGCACCCCTTGTGGGCTGACACTGCAATTCATCGGTAGCTGGCCTGAACTTTGGAAGTATACTCTTATTCATCCACCGATTCTTGCTCGGATTCTTCTGGAGCTTCCGAAGTAATACTGGAGCGCAAAACTTTTACCACCGCTTCGATAATATTTTTGAAAGGCTCTTCCTTCAATGTGCCAACTTGAGACTTGATTATGCTGCTATTTGCCGTGAATAATTTACCCGGTCGCACATAGCTGACAAGTCGCAACGAACCAGCTTCAAAACTATCATCGGCTATGACTACCGCTTGATTGTCACTGTATGATTTACTGGTAATTTGGCACAGAACCCAATCATCTCTCTCTGCATATGCAAGCACAACCGCTGGTCGTAGTTTAGAATGTGACAAATCTGAAAATGGAAACGATACTAAGACAACTGTTCGTGTTGTAGGTGTAACCATGCTTCGTCCTCTTCTGGTCGATTCCAATCTGCCGACAATACCGGCTCACTCAGTAATGCAGTCTCAGGTATAGAAAAAGCAGGTTCTTCTTCTAAGATTATTACTAACGCCCGTCTCATTTCTGGAAGCCGAATCGGGGCTTGTAGTAATACACTTCCTTTTTTGTCAATTGTAGCTTCAATAGTAGTAGGCATATTTCACCTCCGCTCTTATTTTACTCCAAGCTCGAACAATAATGTAAGATTAATTCTACCATCGATAACAAATTTAGAACAGTCATTTTTTGTAGAGTGTCAACCCAAAGTGTACCACTAGATTTCGGCAGAATGTACCACCTTGGAAAGCCCAAAAGGGCATGACCCGTCAACAGTTCGCCAAGTATGGCTTATTACGATTGGGCGTTGGCGAGGACATCACCCGGATCGTTCGTAACGGTGTACCAAGACGCGTCGCTCCAACTGAGGAGGTTTTGGCGTTGAGGCCCGAGCTTAACGCCGCACTAGCTTAATTCTTTCTCGAAAATACAGGTCGATTGGCGCTTACCAGTCCACGGTATTGGTAGGCGTGGACGATTTTAAAGACTTCTTAAAAAAAGGGGGGATGTGAATGTTGTTTTAATAAAGAGATCGGCTCTTTTTTGAGATCGGCTTTGCCTTTTTCCCCTTACCCAACCAATTTTCACTTTCACCCCTTGCGTAGCACCCCTTGTGGGCTGACACTGCAATTCATCGGTATGTGTAACGGCGGAGAGTTGCAGACTCCGCTGAATGAACGCGCTCGCTTTGCGTGCCTTCAACAACGGCAAAACATCAAGCCGAGATAACGCCGCATAGCGGACATCCTGCGCAACAACACAACTTGATTTTTCGCGCTGCTTACCCCATGGCGATAGCCATTCCGTGTTAACGCGGGGTTGTGCGGTTTTCATTATTGTAAACGCTCTATTACTGATATAATAACGGCAGATGAAAATCATAGAGGCTATTTAATGAAAAATTCTGAAAAACGTTGGACGGTTCATGACCGTGACGAAAATCCAATCTACCTTACACAAGAACGATGGAATCACATCGTTGATGAGAACAATCATCTGGAAATGCTTGCCTATGAGGATTACTTACAACTTACACTAAAAAAAGGCCGTAGACGACAGGAGCCACTCAATCCGCGAAAATATCGGTATTTTCATCCATTCGATGATTTGCCAGATGATGTAAACCATATTGTTGTTATTGTCTTGTTCGGTTATGATATTGATGAAGGAGGGCAAACCGTGCCCAATAATTACATCGCTACATCCTTTTTCAAACACATCCGACTAAAGGAATAAGAGATGAACACAAAGCCAACATATTCTTACGATAAAGAAGTAGATGTTTTGTATATCTCGTTTTCTCCTGGGGAAAAAGCCACTACTGCCGTCGAGCTAAACGATAACATATTATTGCGATTTAACAAAGCAGAAAAGCGAGCTATTGGTCTTACGCTGATGGATTTTTCAGTCCTGATACAACTCACAAATTTAGGCCCGCGTAGTTTTCCATTAACTGGTTTAAATGACCTAGAACCAGAATGGCAAGAAACTGTACTTGAGATCATAAAAGTTTCACCAGTAAACCAAATACTAAAAGTATCAGCTTATACGCCATCTCTGACTGACACAATGCCAATTACTTCAGTCGAAAAACCGCCAATTCCCATAGCAGTATAGTTCCAAAATTTGCTTTTTCATCTCATTCACCCCTCACAGACTTGAGGGGTGAATTGCATTTAAGCCGCCCAACGATTCGCATAAGCTGCGGGGCTTAACACATTCCTTTGCTCCATAACATTCGCCTAAAATCGCGCCGCTTACCCGCGGGGCGCACCGCGCCCCGTCAGCTTGATGCTGGGTTGGGCTGCTTAGGCTATGTTAAGTTAATAAAATCTTCAATTGCAATGAGCGCTTTTTCACAAAAACCCCTACGAAATAGAATGCCATCTCCACTTCTCGATAAAGTTTGTTCCTTTTCAACAATTTGCTCAAGTATCTCTTTCTTGTTTTCTTTAGCGTTATCAAAACTATTTCCAGAATGGACTACGAAATTACGAAGTTCTTGTAGCTCTTTTATCTTTCTCCATTCGTTGCCACCGAAATCAATTTGGTTTTTTAGACAATCCTTGTCTTTTTGTTTGTCGACCTTTAGACACTCCTTGGCTTTGTCTATACCACCATGAATTACATCTTCAAGTGGTATTGATGTTCTACCCCAGTGCTCTCGATAACGACACTCTTCAATTAAATATGCTTCAAGAAAAGAATAGAGACTAACGAAAAAAGACATCCTTAGTATACTGGCATAGACTGTGGCAATCTTCTGTTCTTGAGTATCTGCCAAAGCTATTTCTGGTGATGGGGGTTCTGTTAAATCAACCTGCTTATACTCTTGTTTATGTCTCTCATGTCTTTTCTTGCGCAATCGAATACCTAGTTTCTGGTACTTTTCAGTCTCATCAGTTAGGTGATTCTCCATGAATTGAATGTATTCCCGATACAGCGTAATCTCTTCTTCCAGCACAACCATATTTAGTGTATCGTAAAATTTATCAATTTTCGATTTTTTTGTAGCCATAAATATTCTCTCCTTATTAGCAGCCCAACCCATAAATAGACTGCAAATCACGAGTCTAAAATTGAAAATTGCGACAAACAAAAAGCCTAATATGCCAAATTTGGGGCATAAAAAGCATTCAATCTAACAACTTGCATTTGCTGGTTACATCCTTAAAACGACATATCCTGTTCGTTAGTATACCATAAACGAACTCAACAATGGTACCTGAGTCCCCCAAACACCTTAACTGCAAGCATCCCCAGCACCTCGCAACCCCACACAAATCCGCGCAAATCCGCGCAAATCAGCACAAATCCGCGTTCTATTTGTAGTGAGGCTGAACGCTTACCTCGAACCTAAATGCGATTGCCCTGGGTCTCTAATATCAAAACCTTGACGCATTCAAGTATATTATGTACTATCTATAACCCCACTGAAAAATGCAATGCGAAACATCTCTCACTAGAAGGATAAAAAATGAGCAAAATCGAATACGTAAAAGAAGAAAATTTTCAAGCCGATGTTTTGAATTCAGCTTTGCCTGTATTGGTAGATTTCACTGCCTCTTGGTGCGGGCCTTGCAAAATGCTCGCGCCCGTTCTGGAAAAATTAGCCCAGGAATGGCAAGGGCAAGTTGATATTATAAAAGTGGATGTGGATCACGATCAAGAACTGGCTATGCAATACCAGGTTATGAGCATTCCAACGCTGATACTCTTTGTGAATGGCGAAAACAAAGAGCGGTTGAATGGTTTTAGACCCAAGAAAAGGATCGCGAAAAAGCTAGAAGCGTATATATAGGACGGGAAATCCATGATCGCTGACATCGGCTTCGGTATATTAGTCATTACTTTTTTAGTGTCATTATACGGCATCGGTGCGGTGTTATTCGGTATCCGCCGCGCTCAACCTGCCTGGGTAGACAGCGCCCGCAATGCTACCCTGCTGATCTTTCCCCTGCTGACCATCTCGGTGTTGAGCCTCACCTATCTATTGGTGACGAACCATTATGAAATAGAATACGTCGCCACTGTGTCCAGCCGCAGCATGCCAACGTATTTGAAAATTACAGCTCTTTGGGGTGGACAGGCTGGCTCGTTGGTGTTCTGGTCTTGGACAATGTCGGCTTTTACCTCGGCTGTGACCCTGCGCAAATGGGATCGCGACAGGGAGTTTTTACCCTGGGTCATCGTTGTCTCGTTGGTGACATTGGCCTTCTTTTTGGGGATGAGCACCTTTATCGAAAATCCCTTTGCGCGTTTGTGGCAGCTTCCCACGGGGCAAGTGACCAGTGCCATGTTCCAGCCAGCGGGGGCGGTGATATTTTTCCCCCAAGATGGACAAGGCCTGAATCCTTTGCTGCGGCATCCGGGCATGATTATCCATCCCCCCATGTTGTATCTTGGATTTGTTTCATTTGTAGTCCCCTATGCTTTTGCCATCGCCGCGTTGATTACGGGCCGCAGCGATGACCGTTGGATTCGCCTCACCCGCCGCTGGACTCTGTGGGCCTGGTTGTTCCTCTCTCTGGGGTTGGTGCTGGGGATGCGTTGGGCTTACGACGTGCTCGGATGGGGCGGCTACTGGGGCTGGGACCCGGTGGAAATATCCGCTTTATTGCCCTGGCTGACCGGAACCGCTTTTCTGCACTCGGTCATGATTCAAGAAAAACGCGCTATGCTCAAACGTTGGAATATGGTGCTGATCATTCTGACCTACGCGTTGGTGGTTTTCGGCACCTTCCTGACCCGCTCTGGGGTGCTTTCCTCGGTTCATGCTTTTGCCCAAAGCGCCGTTGGCCCCTTGTTCTTTGCCTTTATCGGCCTGACATTTACGGCATCATTGGCACTGTTGTTCCATCGCTGGGATGATCTCAAATCCGAATCGCGGATGACATCTCTGCTCTCGCGTGAGGCTTTATTTTTATTCAACAATCTGCTTTTTATTGGGATTTTGGTGGTCTCTTTTTGGGGCGTGATCTTTCCCCTGATTTCCGAACTGGTCACCGGCCAGAAAGTAACCGTCGGGCCGCCGTTTTACGAACGCGCTAACGGCCCATTGATGGCTGCATTGCTCTTGTTGATGGGGGTTGCTCCGCTCTCGGCCTGGGGGCACTCGACGGTCAAAACATTGGGGCGCGCGGTTTGGAAACCGACCATATTCGCCGTCGTCGTTGTGGCCGCTGTTGCTGCTGCGGGGGTGAGTAATCCTTACGCTTTGATCGGTTTCTTTTTGGTGGCAATTGTGATTGCTGTGATCCTGTATGAATACTGGCGCGGAGCCATGGCCCGCCGCAGACGTCACGGAGAAAATTTCTTTGCAGCCCTATGGTCGCTGACTAAACGCAACCGCCGCCGTTACGGAGGCTATATTATTCATTTGAGCATGGCGATGCTGGCTATCGGCATTATCGGCATCGAAATGTTCCAGACCGAAACTCAGGCCACGTTGAGCCAGGGTGAAACATTGAGTTTGGCTGGCTATACTATTTCCTACGACTCGCTGGCCGTCTTCGATGCGCCCGATGGACGCAACGTGGCCCGCGCCGTGGTCAGCGTTGAAAAAAACGGCAAATCTATTGGAGAGCTTTACCCCCGCCGAGACTATTTCTACAATGCCCAACAACCCATGACTATCCCCGCTGTACGCAGCACCATCGGAGATGATATTTACGTTATTTTGGTAGGTTGGGAAGAAATCAGCACGAACAGCGCGACTTTCAAGGTTTATCACAATCCGCTGGTAAAATGGATGTGGTTAGGCGCGTGGGTGTTCATCTTTGGCACACTTGTGGCAGCCTGGCCAGAGAAGAGACGTGGAGCCTGAGGAAAAATGAAGTTGCTCAAAAACAAGTTTATAAATGTCAAGTTGGCCTTCGAAAGCATACTCCATTCGCTTAAAGCCGGTCTTCGCGAAGCATACTCCATTCGCTAAAGCCGGTCTTTGCGAAGCATACTCTCAGAGTGCCTGACCGTGCGTAATTGACTCGGTCATGAGACCGGTCACAGCAGGATTGACCGTCATGCCTGGTGACATCGCTCTGCGGTGTCACCGTGGGAATGACGCTCCGCGTCGACTAGGTTAAACGCAGTACTCCTTCGAGTATGCTACGCGAAGCGTTATCGCTGTACGTTCCCACGCGGAGCGTAGGAACGAGAGAAAGAAAAATATACATGAATCGTCTTTCAACATTCATAATCAACTCGATTTTGTTATTGGCTCTGACCTCAGTGTTGGTGACTCCTGCCGCGGCGCAAACGCCTGTCCCCGACGCCCCCACCGACGATGAAGTTAACGCCATTGCCAGAGAACTGTATTGCCCGGTGTGTGAAAACATCCCCTTGGACGTGTGCGGCACTCAGGCCTGCGCAGACTGGCGCAACGAAATCCGTCTTAAATTAGCGGAAGGCTGGGACGCCGAGCAGATCAAAGATCATTTCGCTGACCGCTTCGGCGATCGCGTCTTAGCAGAGCCGCCCCCCCGCGGATTGAATTGGCTAATCTACATCGTTCCACCGCTGGTGTTTATTGCTGGAGTTTATATTTTGTACCACGGGATGCGATCATGGCGACAGATGGAACCACTAGTAACCGCCGACAAAGCTGCCCCCGAAACAGACGCGCAGATGGATGAATACGCGGCTCGGCTGGAAGAAGAATTGCGCTCGCAGTAACGAGAGAGTCTCTATGCCGGAACAGCAAATAGAAACAACCCCGCATAGCCCAAAGCTGGGACGCATCTTGGCCTGGGTTGGCTTGTTATCCCTGCTTACAATTGTAGCTTTGGGATTACTTCGTTCCCAAAAAGGCTCCGTCAGCACCGGTCAACGCGCCCCAGAGTTCACGCTGACCACTTATGACGGTGAAAGCATCCCGTCCACAAGCTTGGTTGGCAAGGTTGTCGTTTTGAATTTTTGGGCATCGTTTTGCATCCCCTGTGCTGAAGAAGCCGACGAACTAGAGTCCGCCTGGCAGTTTTACAAAGACCGCGATGATGTGATTTTCTTGGGCGTTGCCTGGAGCGATACGGACGCCAAAGCTCAGGAGTACTTAGCCCGCTACGGAATTACTTACCCCAACGGGCCAGATTTTGGCACGCGCATCTCGCAGGCTTACCGTATTCGCGGCGTCCCCGAAACTTATATCATCACCAAAAACGGCCTGCTCGCCCATGTACAGATTGGGCCGTTCAGCTCGCTTTCTCAAATCAAAGCTGTTATTGACCCTCTCCTCGGTCAGTGAGCGGTTCTCGTACCCGACTACTCGACTTCCCGACCACCCGACTACCCGACCACTCGACCACCCGACCACCCGACCACCCGACCACTCGACTACCCGACCACTCGACTACCCGACTACCTACCATGTCCCTTAGCTCTATTTTCATCATTCTTGCCATTTTGATTTTGACGGCGTTGTTCATCAGCCGGCCACTATTCGAGCCTAGTTCCACAGTCGTCACTCAAGTGGAGCATGAGCTTTCTGCTCTTTTGGCCGAGCGCGATCGTATTGTCAACGCGCTTTCCGAATTGGATTTCGATCACGATTTAGGGAAAATTCCTGAGGCCGA
>JAYELX010000466.1:0-2012 GCA_034717875.1 Chloroflexota bacterium
TTTGACGGGAGAACGGGGTGTTGGTAAAACAACCTTTTGCCTGCATTTGATCGATGTCGCTCGTGCTCTTGGATTAGACGTTGGAGGCCTGATTTCACCAGCGATTTTCGAAGAGGGCCAAAAGGTGGGCATCAGTGTGCTGGACATTAGAAACAATCAATCCCGGCGTTTAGCCCATACCCGCGAGCATATCACCACTGGGCCAAACACAAAGCGTTGGGCTTTTCTAACCGAGGCTGTCGAATGGGGTAATTGTGTGTTGAAAACATCTACCCCCTGCGATTTGCTGATAATCGACGAGCTGGGGCCTTTAGAATTCGAGAAAGACCAGGGATGGCTGCACGCTTTGGCAGCCCTAGACCAAGGGGAGTATCGTTTGGCTCTCGTTGTCATTCGACCAAGTTTGATAAACCAGGCTATCCAACACTGGCCAGACGCTGCGGTTGTCGAGATTGAGCAATCGTGATTAAATACGGTCAGCGGCAGTAAAGCGGATCGCTTTGCGTCCGTATGACCACATTCGTGTCGCCTGCCCGCGTCAAGCGAATGAGTCTGCAAGCTTCGGCAACTATCCGGTAATCCACTACCCATCCATTGTCAAGCTTGAATCGCCCCCCATTTTTTGAGATGACACAAAGATTAGAACAAAAACAGGAGCAATAGAATGCCAATAAACCCAGTAATTTCAATGCTAGGTCGGAGACTCCGCTTGGCCGTTATCGGAGGGGGTTCCGGCTCTTTCATCGGCAGATCGCATAGATTGGCCGCCAGGGTTGATGGCCGCTACGAATTGGTCGCGGGAGTGCTTTCTTCGAACCCAGATCGAGCCAAAAAGGCCGCTGAGGAGATGGGGTTCGCATCTGACCGTATCTACGCGAGCGGGATGGAAATGCTTGCTGCCGAATCATCGCGCCGCGACGGAATCGATGTGGTTGCCATTATGACGCCCAACGACAGCCACTACGCTTATGCAACTGCTGCCATCGAACGCGGTTTCGACGTTATTTGTGATAAGCCCATGACGAACAGCCTCGAAAATGCCAATGTTTTGCATAAAATGGTTCAGGATTCCGGATTGGTGTTTTGTCTGACCCACAACTATACAGGCTACCCCCTGGTGCGGCAGGCCAAAGCAATGGTCGCGGATGACCAAATCGGAGCGATTCGCTTAGTTCAGGTTGAATACGTTCAGGGAGGAAATGCCGAACCGAGGGCGAGTGACGCAGATGCTTCTGGCGACCTGCCCTGGCGGCACGATCCCGCCCGGGGAGGCTTATCGCTGGTCATGGGCGATATCGGCAGCCATGCCCATAACCTGGTGCGCTTCATTACCGGGCTGGAAGTCGCAGAAGTAGCCGCAGAGGTGGGAAGCATCGTGCCCGGACGGGTAGTCCACGATTATGCGGGAGCCATGCTGCGATTCGAAAATGGCGCTCGGGGAAGTTTTTGGGTCACTCAAGCAGCCGCGGGCATGGAAAATTGTCTCCGCATCCGCGTCAGTGGTACCAAGGGAAGTTTAGAATGGAAGCAAGAAATCCCCCAAATCCTGGTATTCAAACCTCTGCACGCCCCCGCCCAGAACAGAACCCAAAACGGGCCGGGAACGCTTCCATTAGCCGCCCATTCCTGCCGAATTGTCTCTGGCCACCCGGCTGGATTCCACGAAGGATTCGCGAATATCTATTCCGATGCCGCCGAAGCGATAGCCGCCCGAAGATCAGGAAATAGGGCTAATCCGCTTGCTCTTTACTTTCCAAACTCGTTCGACGGACTAATGGGAGTCCGTTTTATATACAGCGTGATCAAATCAAGCCAAGCCAACGGCAAATGGATAGAATGTTGATCTGCGTTACACAGGTGACAGTCTTTATGCGTTAAACACAAATGCGCCGGGTCTATCGACCTCGGCGCACTTTCTTGGGAGGAAACACAAAGTTTATCAAGCTCCTCGAGTAGGACTCGAACCTACAACCTATCGTTAACAACACTGAGCGTTATACTCTTTCAGTATA
>JAYELX010000467.1:0-2011 GCA_034717875.1 Chloroflexota bacterium
CCATTAGAGGCTTCCCCTATAACATCTAAATCATGCTCGAAGGAAACGGAATCCACTACACCTTGACGAAACAAAGGATGGTCATCGACAATCATAACTGAAATATTGCTCATAATAACATCTCTCTTCCAAAATAATAACCTTAAACCTCAAGATGAGTATAGCACAGTAGTACTAGCCAAGCAACAAATCATGGCAGCGGCAACTGATAAACAGCCATATTCTCATGATTCGATGACGGGCTGATAGGAGCATTTGTCTGGAACTCGGGGGTGGCGTGCGCTGCCAAAGCAGGATACCACCCCGGGAAGGTGACCAGGTATTCCGCCCCCCGGGTGTGCATATATTCCCTCAAAGCTGATTCGTCTCGAATGAACGGAATCACATCCGGTGAAACTAATCCAGCCAAATCCAGCAAAGAACGATCAGCAAAATAGCCCAACGCGCCGATATCGTGTGCAGCGATAAGTGCATCCTGAGGTGTGTTTTCTGCGACCCAATGCGCCACGGCAACCATCTCGGTTTCTATAACAGCGACATCGCGGCCATAAGCGCGGGCACCCAGCCCCCAAAATATCAGCAGCACAATCACGGCCGTGATCAGCCAGGTTTTTGCCAACACGCGCCAATGCCACACGTCCGCTTGCCGCTGCACGAACTCGACCAAGCCAGCAAATCCCCACAAGAAAAATATCGGCATCATGGGGATAATATATCGTCCGTGCTGATAGGTGACGGGCAAACGCCAGGCATACATGCTCAGGTAACCCAACCCCCATAGTGCACCCGCAATCCCGGCCCAATTCTGACGACGGACTAGCCTCACAAAGAAAAGTAGGAACCCGGGCAACAAAACCACCCCAACTCCAACAAGGGGTAAAGAAGCCTGTTCCAGCCAGCGTTGCCAAAATGGAATCTGACGATGAGAGGCGTATTCAGCTTGTTTGGCGTAGAATGTATTCGGCCACCAAGAGCCAGCAATACTGTAATTGAAAAGCAAATAAGGGCCAAAGAGAATAGCAAAGCCCGCGCTTACAAGTAAGATAGCTTGGAATTTTCGCTTCCATGAGACAGGCAATAAAGTAGCGACAAGCAGCGCAGGCGCTAGCAGGGTAATACCACCGGGGCGCACCCAGACACTCAAACCGCTCAATAAGCCCACAATCAACCAATTCAACTTTTTGGCCTCAGATCGGCTCTGGATACGAACAAGGATTCCCAGCACCAGACACACCAGGAAAGCAAATAATAAAGTCTCCATGCCGGAGCCTGCTGCCCAAACCAGGTGCCATTCCAATGCAAGCAGCGAACCAGCCCAAAACGCCCAGCGCTCACTATCAAGACAAAGGTAACCAAATATAAGCGCACCCAGAATACTCAACCCCGACAGGAGCAGCCACCCCAGCAAATATGTCCACAGGTAGGGAGCAAGTCGCAAAACATACCCCAGGGCCAGCAACACAGCCCATAAAGGCCCCGTGGACCCTGCCGACGGATGTCCCGGAACAAAAGCCCATTCCCCTCGTAAGGCCAGGTTGCGAGCATAAGTTTGATGAATCCAAGCATCGTCCAAGGGGAAACCAACTCGGTAGACGATATGGCTGACTACGAGATAGCTGCCCAAGGAAAGAGCAGAAAGTAAAGCAAGTAAAATGATGTTTCTACGCGTCATAGTTAGTACATTAGCAGTTGATTCATTGTACAAAGAGCAAGAAAATCTTTACCACAAAGGACACAAAGTGACACAAAGATGTTTTTAAGTGTTTCCTTCGTGTTCCTTCGTGTACTTCGTGGTAAAAGTTCTTGCCTTTTTGGTTCCGGCTTGTCCGGGTTAGGGATTTCAAGAAAAATTAATGTTCCAAAGGTAGATTGGCAGATTGGTTATTACCAGTTTACCAATTTACCATCCTCGAACTGAGATGATTTAAAAATTGGAACTTCCGTACAGGATCAAATGCGGTTAGGGGTTGGTTTCAACACGAAGGATATGAACCAAGTCGTCACTCCAAAG
>JAYELX010000468.1:0-2011 GCA_034717875.1 Chloroflexota bacterium
ATAGCCTTATATGTGTCCCGAGCGAGTGTGGAGATGAAGCCAAGCTCGGGCTGGGTGCGTAGTAATTCGCCCCAGGCTTCCTGACTGAGTTCGCTATAAGCTCGGCGTGCGGTTTTTAGGGCTTCGTTGTGTTCGGTGAACAGACGCGCATTTTCGATGGCAATGGCGATTTGATCGGCAAGTATCTGGAGCACGTTGATGTCTTCATCAGAGAAGGCGGCCTCACGCTTGCTTTGCACATCTATTGCGCCTAGTAATTCGCCGCCAATTATGAGCGGCAGGGCCATCTCGGAGCGCGTTTCGGGTAAGTCTGGATTGTCGAAAAAGACTGCGTCTGTCCCTACGTCCAGGGCAATGCGGGCTTCTTGTTGGGCTGTTACGTATCCTACAATGCCAACTTCGCCAACCTTCAAACGATGTCCTCGATTTAACATCCGCTGTCCACTTTCACTGTTGGCAGCTTGAAGCACGGCAAACTCATGGTGATCATCCAGCAAGAAGATGCCTACGTGATAAAAACTAAATCGCTGACTGATGAGTTGTGTCACCTGCGGCATGAGTTCATCCAGATTGCGGAGAGTCACGGCTGCTTGTCCCACTTCAGCCGCGGCTTGAAGTTGTTGTGAGCGGCGTTCCATGGTTACCTGTTCCCGTTTTCGCTCTGTAATATCCTGTAAGGTTACCAGCCGCCCAGAAAGGTGTTTATGCTTGCCCACGTATAATGGGGAGATATACATGTCGTAAGTACGTCGCGTTTCCCCTTGTCCTACAAGGAAGTCTGTATGTGCATCTTCAATATCCCGATAGTATTCGAACACGCTAGCCTGGTGGGGGAATACCTGTTCGATTCTTTGCCCTATTACTTCTGCTGCAGGGTGGCCGGTGATCTGCTCTGCATTTGGGTTGAGGTCTACGACTCGGTTTTGTGTGTTCAATATAAGCACACTGTGGCTCAAACCTTCCATGATGGCATCGCGTGCCACAGGTACAATATCGAAATCAAATAATCGAAAGCGAAGGATGGCCCATAACATCATCAACCCTGATAGTGTGAACATGAAGGGTGTCAGGTCAAGACCAGGGAAAGGATTCATGCCCGAGAGATATAATACGTTCCCCACTAATGGCGTAAGCGAGGCAACTAACATAACTCCAATTTGACCGCGATAAAATTGCGACAAGCGGGTTACTGTGGAGATAAGTTGTAAAGAACCAAGCAAAATTAACAGATACCCGTATCCAGCTGAAACCCAGATAAACGAGCCATAGGTTACATCCCAGGCAGCAAACGACCCGCTGAAGTCAAGTTCAATGTGCTTCCAGATCAAGCCGTGCCCATCGTTGACCCCATTCGTCCAGGTAAGCGCCAGCGTGATTACAGGTATAATCCCCAAGAGAACCAAGTTACGCGTTGTCAACCACCTATCGCGCCCAGCGTATTGAAATGCCATGATCAGCCATATTACCGGAATACTGACAACACCAATGTACATCACCTGGCTCATAAAAACTTTGGTAGGGAGATCGTAGCTGCCAATCTCCACAGCGTAAGTCCAAGACCAAATACACCCGCCCAGCATGAGATAAAATAAGGCCGTAGCGCCAGAGGCAGAGCGGTGTCTCCATGCGAAGGAAGCGACAACTACTGATATTGCACCAATTATAGCCAGCGTTAACACGTATGAGTTAAATTGCCACTGCATTGTTATTGATCCTCTCTACCCGTGTTTAGGGGGTAATTGTGCTTCGTCTGCGCCCCGGTTCCCATTCGTACCTCAACTTCAGCTAAATCTAGGACTGTGCGCAATTCTTGGGTTGCGGTTTTCAATATAGATTCCAAGTCTAGTGTCTCGCGCATTCTGGCTGTGGTTTCACCTATGATGCGCTCTTCGGCAGCGCGTTGTTGCGTCTCTTCGTATAAGCGAGCAGTGTCCAGGGCTGATTCCAATCGCTCGGCCAGGTTTTCTAATAACTCTTTTTCTGCGAGTGCCCATCTGTCACCAGACGATTT
>JAYELX010000469.1:0-6310 GCA_034717875.1 Chloroflexota bacterium
AGATAGAGTTGGGCTTAAGGCGATGGTTACTTTTTAGCCATCGAAGACCGCCATCGGAGACCACATTGAAAACCGCATCGAATGAATTCGACGCTGCTACAAGAAACCTGATAAATCAGGTTCGAGATTTGTCTCAACATGCTTCAGCATGTTTCTTGTAGCAAACCCCGAATTCATTCGGGGTGAGGAGAGAGAACACAATGAAAGAACACCGCATACGACGCTTATTTGCCAAAGACGACAGAATTGTAATTATAGCTTTCGACCATGCCGCTTTTATGGGACCTGTCCGCGGCCTGGAGAAACCGGGCCAACTCATCGATAATATTGTCGCCACCGGGGTTGATTCAGTGTTAACGACCATGGGAATCGCGCGCAGGTTTTGTGGGAAATTTGGGCACCTGGGCTTGATACTGCGCGTGGATGGCGGCTCGACTATGCGCAGCCCCACAATGGGCGACATCGCCCTGTCTTTCTCCGTTCAGGATGCCCTCCGCCTGGGGGCCGACGCCGTGGCCTGCATGGGCATGATCGGCTTCGATGAAGAGCCATCCTCGCTGCGCAATCTGGCCGCGCTCTCATCTCAATCGGCTGAATGGAATATGCCTCTGTTGGCGGAGATGCTCGTCAAGGGCACAGACGATGGCAAAGTCACCGTCGATGATGTCGAGTTCGCCATGCGGATTGGTGTCGAATTGGGCGCCGACCTGATCAAGGCTCCCTACGCCAGGCCGGCCACAGATTTCGCGGCAGCCCTCCAATCCTGCTACCGCCCGGTGGTCGTGCTGGGCGGGGCCAAAAAGGACGATCCAGCTGCGCTGCTGGAGAATGTCGCCGATGCGCTTGACGCCGGCGCCAACGGGGTCGCCATCGGCCGCAATGTCTGGCAGCATCCCCACCCTGCCAACGTGTGCCGGGCACTGGTCGCCATCGTCCACGGCGGCGCAAATGTCGCCCAGGCTCTAAAGGAGATATCAGATTGACTAAGCTAATTATCGGGCTGGATGTTGGCACATCGTCGGTGAAAGCCGGCCTGTTCAACCTGGATGGACGCAAAATGGCCTTAGCCCGCGCCAGTTACGGGATATATTCCCCCCACGATGGCTGGGCCGAGCAGAACCCGACCGAGTGGTGGGCCGCGGCCAAGGATGCCCTCAACACCGTGATGACCGGGATTGACCCTGCCAGGGTTGCAGGCCTTGGCTTGTGCGGGCAGTGCCCCGGTCACGTGCTGCTAGATGAAGCGGGAGAGGCCATCGGCAACGCCATAATTTGGAGAGACCGGCGCGCCACCCACGAAGCCCAATGGCTGGCGGAGAACATCTCTGGGGAGCAGGCCGCCAAATGGATCGGCACCTTTTTGGGAGCCGACGCGGCCACGCCGCCTGCCAGGTTGCTTTGGCTGCGGGACAATTTGCCCGGCGATTGGGAACAGGCGCGCCTCGTGCTGCAACCCAAAGATTATATCGGCCTGAAATTGACCGGCGAGGCGAAAACCGATATTCACAGCGCCTACTGCCTGGTAAACCCGGCCACCGGAAAGTACGAAGAGGACTATTTCGATCTGCTGGGGCTGCCCACCGAGAAAATGCCGCCTGCGCTCGCGCTGACCGCGCCGCTGGGGGCCGTTTCACATCGAGCGGCGCAGCAGACCGGGCTGCCTGTTGGCGTTCCCGTTATCATCGGCACGATAGATGCCTGGTGCGACAATCTGGCCGGCGGAGTGACTCAGGCGGAGGTGGCAGTAGACGTTGCTGGCACATCGGAAATGGTCTCGATGCACTCGACGGTCGATTATCCCGGCGGTCCAGTGTTTCTAGCCCGGCTGGGAGATGATTTTCGATTTCTCTGCGGCCCCACTCAAGCTGGCGGTGATACCCTGAGATGGTTTTCGGAGGGCTTTCTGCAAAACAACAATGGTCAGGCCGCTCCCCCAGAATTGGGGGACGGGGGGCAAGTCTCCTCCCCAGAATTAGGGGCCGGGGGGCATTTTCAGGGTAAATTCGACCGGCTGCAATCCCTCGCGGATGATGTTCCGGCCGGCAGTGACGGGGTGATTTTTCTCCCCTATTTGTACGGCGAAAGAGCGCCGATATGGGACCCGGCTGCCAGGGCCGGTTTCCTCGGTCTCACAGGCACGCACGACCTACGGCACTGCGTCCGGGCGGTATATGAAGGGGTAGGCTTTGCGATCCGAGACATTTTGGAGATATGCGAGCGGATAAATTCTCATAAAGCAGAATATTTGATAATTTGCGGCGGCGGCTCTCAGAGCAGGTTTTGGAATCAAATCAAAGCGGATATTATCCAACGACCTGTAAAACCCACCCAGGTCAGCGAATCAGCCTGTTTGGGGGCGGCTATTTTGGCCAGTGTGGGAGTTGGGATATTCCCAAAACTGGGTGCTGCCGGCGCGAATATGATTCGCTTCAAGGAGACAATCGAGCCAAACAAAACGAACGAGGCTGTTTACGAAGATGCGTTTCAAAGATACTTGAATATCTATCCGAGTTTGCAGCCAGTTTTTGCTGGCACCTAGTTTAAAAAATGAATACTCAACTCACAGTTCAAATTGCCCGCTTATATTACGAACACGACTTGACTCAACAACAAATCGCGGATAAATTAAACATAACCCGGCAGAAAGTATCCCGCCTGCTTATCCAGGGCCGCGAGGATGGGATTGTTAATATTTGTATAAACAATCCAACCCCCTCCGAGCCGCAACTTGAAACAGAGTTGTTGGAAACTTTCGATCTCAACAAAGTCATTCTGACCGGAAGTAATGGGTTAGATCAGGAGAGTTTATGGCACAGTATTGGAATAGCCGCTGCTGACTATCTTCACCAAACCTTGAAAGATTCCGATCATATCGGAATAGGTTGGGGAAGAACCTTATTCGAAGTGGTGAGTACTCTTCGAAACGATAAGATGATTCGGATTAATGTAATCCCCATGATTGGCGGGGCGGGAGATATGGCTCCATCTTTCCAGGTGAATGAGCTTGCCCGCCTCCTAGCGGCAGCGTTTGGAGGCAGGTACCGGCCGATTTACGCACCAGCTTTTACCCAAGACATTGATGAATGGAAAACTATCATGGCTACGCGCGAGGTCAGGCAAGTCGTTAAGTTATGGCCGCAATTGGACAAGGCCATCGTGGGCGTTGGTCACGTTGAGTTTCAAAAAAAATCATCCATGTTTTTCACCGATCATATAACACCCACCGCGTTGGATAGGTTAGAATCAGAAGGCGGAGTTGGCGATATATGTGGAAACTTTTTCGATATACAGGGCAAACCTGTAGCGGATACCCCCGGCATTGTCGGGGTCAATCTGGAGCAACTGCGGCAAATCCCAGAGGTTATCGCCGCTGCAGGTGGGCTAGAAAAAGTCGGCGCACTGGTTGGCGCATTACAAGGTAGCTTTATCAAAACCCTAATCACTGATGTGGTCACTGCCAGAGCAGTGCTCACAACACATAAAGAGGAGGTGGTGCTATGAGCGATTCCCGGGTCAGGGCTTGAAGTAATTCTGCCCCGGAACAAAAATAAGTGTCTATCCGAGCATTTTTACCACGTAAGGCAGAGTTCATATCTGCCAGAGTATTTTTCGGATAGGTTCTAAAATGCCATTCATATCAAACCAACATATTTAAAATCAATACCCAATTAAGAGGAGTAATAAAATGAGAAAGAGTATATTTATTCTAATTAGCTTGTTAGTGTTGACAGGCATGCTGGTCGCTTGTAGTTCAGAAGGTGAAGTCGGTGAAGCTGCCTTGACAGTAACTGGCGACATCGGTAAAACCAATTCGGGCGATAATTATGTCTTCGACGAAGCACGTTTCGAGGAACACTCTATAGATATGGTCGTAGATGATGTCTGGATGGGTGATGGGCTGAACTATAGAGGTATCTTGCTTTCAGATTTAATTGACATTGTCAAGCCTGGATCTGATGCAACCACGATCAAAGTTATCGCTGTGGATGGCAAATCGGTAGAAGTCGCTATCGAAGATGCCAAGTCAATGGATATTTTGATGGTTCATTACCTTGACGGCGACATCCTCATCGAAGATTCTGGCGGCCCAGTGAAGATTGCTTTTGGCGCCGATGCACAAGAAGTTTATCCCGACGAAAGCTGGATGTGGTGGGTGACCGAGCTGAAGTTCAAATAAAGTATTGCCCATCTTTGATGAGAGGGGCGCAAGTCAACTTGTGCCCCTCTTTCTAACCCGGTCAAGTCGGAATCAAAATTTTTTACCACAATGGACACAAAGGTTTCTTTTTGTTCCTTCGTGCCCTTTCCCGAGGAACATCAGGACGATGTGTGGTGAGTTTTTTGTTTTTGCGCTGCACTGTTCATCCAACTTGATCGTTTATCCAGCTAGACTGGAATGAATACCTTACCAATATGCTAACAAATAAAATGGATTTATTCGATAAAGCCTACGCATGTTTAGCCAGTCTGGCAATTGGGGATGCCATGGGGATGCCCACGGAATTTATGACCCCGGAGTTGATTGCTGATAACTATGGCTGGGTTCGGGATTTTGTGCGGCCCCTGGATTGGCATCCACATTCCCACATGCAACCTGGCGCCATAACCGATGACACCGGGCAGGCCATTGCAATCGCGCACGCCTACGCCGACAATGGCACATTATCCCCCGGGGACGTCGCCCGGGAGCTGATTGCCTGGGTAGACGTAATCCCCGAAGGTGAGTTAGCCACTTTCATAGGGCCGAGCACCAGCAAGGCATTGAACGCGATCAAAGCGGGTTGCAGCCCGGGTGAAAGCGGCTCATCGGGCAAAACCAATGGCGGCTCGATGCGGGTTGCGCCGGTGGGCATCGTCAGGCATGGCGATCAGAGTGGTGCCGTAGCGGATGCCTACACCACCTGCATCCCCACCCACAACACTGGTGTTGCCGCAGCTGGAGCGGGAGCAGTTGCCGCTGCGATTGCCGCCGCCATGACACCGGACGCGTCCCTCGACACGATCATCGCAGCGGGAAAGTTTGGGGCCAGGTCGGGAAGCAAGAACGGCAATTGGGCCTGGGGAACCGGATTGGACAAGCGCATCGAACTGGCTGACCGCCTGGTGCAAGACACCGATGATGAGAAAATCGCCCTGGGATTACTCTACGACTACGTCGGCGTGGATATGCTGGTAGCAGAATCGGTTGCCACCGCCTTTGGGATTGTCCGTCTGGCTGGCGGGGACCCCATGAAAGCCTGCGCACTGGGAGCCAATATCGGCGGCGATTCAGACACCATTGCCGCGATTGCCGGCGCCATCTGTGGAGCCTGGAAGGGGATCAATCACATCGATGCACACCTGCTGGAAATGGTTTTGGAAGTCAATAAACTAGACCTGGCATCCGAAGCGCAGCGGCTGGTCGAAATTGCTGGGAAAACCAGGGGTCTGGCATAGCGCGGCAAAGAATTTGTACACGGATAGCACAGATGTCACGGATTCCACGGAAATATTTTTATCAGAAAACTAAGAGAATTTGTATCCTCTTCAAAAAATAGGGGGGAATGTTCTCAATTTGTCAACGAATACAGAACGAATAAACGAATGGAACGGAGCAATTCGTTTATTCGTTTCTCATTCGTTGACAGATGGGCACCCTTCCCCCGATATTTGGAGAGGATACGAGAAATCCGTGTTGATCCGTGATACACCTGCACTGTCACCGCAGATGCAAGTGTCCGTGTCCAATTTATGGCCTCTTTTATTCAGGAGCATATCTAATGAAAAAAACTCTGATCGGCTTTGCCATGCACCCGCTCTGGTTGACCGGCGGGGACTTGGAATCTTTCATCAACCCCCTGCGTGAGAGTGGCTTGCGGTCGCTGGAATTCGAGATCGATTCGAACCTGCCGGGATGGGAGCAATTCGAGCCTTTGATGGAAGAATGCTCCAAGATCGGCCTGGAAATTTGCTTCCACGCCCCCTATCGGCCTCCTTTTTCGTTGTGCGGTTTCCGCGGCGGCAGGCGTGACGAAATCATAACTGCAAATTTGCCGCTGTGGTCTCTGGCAGATTCCTGGGCACAGCACAATCACTTCCGCACAGAGATCGTCCTTCATGGGGCTGTTTTGAAGCAAGCCCCCCTGGCCCCCCAATCCTGGGGGAAACCGCGCTCCCCCAAAATTGGGGGCCGGGGGGCATCTCTAGCAGAACTACACGAAGACACGCGCGCCTTTATCATCTATGCTCTGGATGCTTTCCCCCATCTCACCATAGCCCTCGAAAACCTCGACGTTGCCAAACCAGGGGTCACAAAATTTGGAGAGAGACG
>JAYELX010000469.1:6410-10249 GCA_034717875.1 Chloroflexota bacterium
TAGCAGAACTACACGAAGACACGCGCGCCTTTATCATCTATGCTCTGGATGCTTTCCCCCATCTCACCATAGCCCTCGAAAACCTCGACGTTGCCAAACCAGGGGTCACAAAATTTGGAGAGAGACGAGATGATGTCCTCGCTCTCGTGACCGAAATCGATCATCCCCGGCTTGGGATTTGTTGGGATACGGGGCACGATATTCGTCATGGGGTGTCCGAAGACCCTCCCACGGAATGGCTGGAACGCGTAGTCCACGTCCACGTCCACGATTTAGATGACAATGGAGAAGACCATTTCCCCCTGGTGTTTGGAACAGTTCCCAATCAACGTTGGATAAAACTCCTACTGGATGCAGGCCTGGAAGGGACGATTACGCTCGAACTAAAAGGCGGCCATCTGGTCGGTTGGGGATTGGAAAGGATAAATAACGCTCTTGTCGATAGTATAAAAGTAATTAACGAGGTACTCTCATGAGTGATAATGCAGCAGTCGCAAAAAATAACATTAAACCGAGCGTGCAAAAGAAACAACGCCAGCGGAAAGAAGCCCTGGCCGCCTACGCATTTCTGGCCCCAAGCATATTGATTTTTGCCGTGTTTACTTTTTTCCCGGCAATCTTCTCTATCATAGCCAGTTTCTTCCGCTGGAATCTACCTTTCGATCCAGTGTTCACAGGGCTCAACAATTATGGGTACTTATTTGCCGACAATATTGGAAAGGTGGAATTTGGGAAATCCGTGTTGAATACGCTCTATTTTATGCTGGGCATCCCCATCAATATCTGCATTTCGCTTTGGATCGCGGTTATGCTTAATCGCAGGCTTCCCGGTGTGGGATTTTTCAGAACCGCATTCTTCCTGCCCACCCTGACATCAATGGCTGCTATTTCGGTCGTGTGGATGTGGCTGTACCACCCGGCGGATTACGGTTTGTTCAACACCCTGTTGATTAGATTCGGGCTGCCAATCCAGGCCTGGCTGCGCGACCCTCTGCTGGCTATGCCCTGCCTGATTGTAATGGGGGTGTGGCGCGGCATGGGATATAACATCGTCATCTTTCTGGCGGGACTTCAATCGATCCCCCACGACTTGTACGAAGCAGCTGAAATTGATGGCGCCAACTGGCTGGGTCAATTTCGTCAAATTACATTGCCGTTGTTAAGCCCAACCACGTTTTATATCTTAATCATTGGGGTGATCAACTCACTTAAAGCCTTCACCGAGATTGACGTGATGACCCAGGGCGGCCCTCTAGGGGCTACCACAACCCTGGCGTATTATCTGTACCAATACGCATTTCAATATTTCCAGATTGGTTTGGCATCGGCAGTCGCGGTTGTGTTGTTCGTGTTTATATTAGTGTTGACCATGATCCAGTTCAAAGTTGTAGAAAAGAGAGTGCACTATGGATAACAAATCTATCCCCGAGGCAAAATTTCAGAATTTCTTCAAATCAAAACGATTCCGATCGGCAGCGGGGAAATGGTTGTGGTATATCGTGTTGAGCATCACCGCCCTTATTGTCGTGATGCCATTTATCTGGATGATCACAACCTCATTGAAAGGCCCTGATGAAGTTTTTGCATACCCTCCGCAGTGGCTGCCCCAGGCATGGCGTTTCCAAAACTACGTCGATGCGTTCCAGGCCGCGCCATTCGCACGCTATTTCTATAACAGCGCAGTAGTTGCAATTTGCGTGACCATTGGACAGCTCATCTCTTGTTCATTGGCTGCCTTTGCATTTGCACGCATGGAATTCAAAGGAAAAGGTTTTTTATTCAGCCTTTTCTTGAGCACGACAATGATCTCGACCCAGGTTACTTTGGTGCCCTCGTATCTGATCATCCAAAAATTGCACTGGATCGATACATATCAGGGCTTGATCGTGCCGTTTATTGCCAATGCTTTTGGAATTTTTATGCTCAGGCAGGCCTTTATGACGATTCCCGATGAATTAGAAGAGGCCTCCAAACTGGACGGTTGCAGCAGGCTGCGATTCTTGTGGCAGATCTGCCTTCCGCTGATTAAGCCAACCCTGGCTGCCCAGGCATTGTTCGCCTTCATGGGCAACTGGAACGCCTATTTGTGGCCGCTGATCATCACCAACCGCCAGGAAATGCGCACCCTGCAAATTGGTCTGCGCTATTTTGTCAGCCAGGAGGGGGGAACCCAATGGGGTGTCTACATGGCAGCGGCAATTATCGTGATACTCCCTGTTGTCCTGATCTACTTCACGGTGCAAAAATCCTTCGTTGAAGGCATCGCCACTACAGGCATGAAAGGATAAACGAAAAAGTATACTAACTGAAAAGGAGCTAGAAAATGAATAAAACATTGAAAGCAATTTTGTTGATCACAGCTATCTTTTCCTCGCTGTTGTCCGCATGTGGGGGCGGCACAACCAGCAGTTCAGCCGGGACGATCGATAAAGATGGTCATGTTACGATAGAATTTTGGTATGCTCTAGGAGGGGATAGCGGAGAAGTCGTCGAAGAACTGATCGCCCAGTTCAACCAATCACAATCCGAAATAACAGTGATTGGAACGTATCAGGGCGGATACGCTTCGAGCATGGCAAAACTGTGGAATGCGTTATCCGCCAATACGCCCCCCGCTGTCGCTCAGATTGGCGGCGCGCCTCTGGTCGGTGACACTGGAGCCATAATCGCCATCACCGATTATTTAGATCAATCCACAGACTTTAACCGTGATGAGGTTTGGGACGTGTTTTGGGATTACAACTCTGCTGGCGGCCAGATATGGAGCATGCCGTTTAATCATTCTGTGCCGATGCTTTACTATAACCGCGACCTTTTTATTGCCGCCGGGCTTGACCCCGATCAACCGCCCGAAACCTGGGATGAAGTCATCCAATACGGACAGCTCTTGACTGCCGACACAGATAATAATGGCGAAATCGATCAATGGGGATTCAACACCAGGGCCGACACCCATTGGTATTTGAGCACCATGTTCATGGGAAATGGGGTCGAGATAGTAAATTCCGAAGAAACCGAAGTTCTGTATACCAGCCCCGAAGCTGTCGAGATGTTGACGCTGTGGGGTGATTTTGTCCACGAACACATTATCATGCCGCCCAATCAGCACGATGAAGCCAAGGGAGATTTCCTTGCAGGTAAGCTAGGTATGTTGTTGATGTCCAGCGCCAGCATCCCTGGTACCATTCAAGATGCGCCATTCGACGTCGGTATCGCCATGTTCCCCACCGTTGCCGGGAAGGAGCGGGTTGTGCCCGTTGGCGGCGCCAGCCTGATCATACTGGATCACGACAACGACTTGATCAAACAAGCGGCCTGGACATTTGTCGAGTTTATGGCCAGTCAGGAAAGCTCTCTATACCTTTCGACGCATACGGGTTATTTGCCCATCTATAAAGCAGCCCTGGAATGGCCCGAGATGCAAAGCTACCTGGCAGAAAACCCGTACCGCGAAGCACCCATATTGCAATTGGAATATGCGCAAGCCATACCAGAATTTTCAGCCCTGGGTTCCAGCGACGCCCAACTAAGGTTGGCTGTGGAAGCCATCGAACTGGGGACAAAAACTCCCCAAGAAGCGCTGGATCACGCCAAAGAGGTGGTCGATAACACCATTGCAGATAACCTGGAAAATAAGTAAGGCCGTGGAGGTTGATTCGTTTATCAACATGCTTCAGCATGTTTCCTGTACCAGCCCCCGAATTCATTCGGGGGGGCTTTCGTGATTCTTCGTGATGCGTGGTGCGTGGTGCGTGAAGAAGTTTTGTAAGCGTTCACGCCCCTCAGGTTGATCGCCGCACAGTCAAGTCAAGCTATCCACTTTTGCAGATAGTGAAGGT
>JAYELX010000470.1:0-2002 GCA_034717875.1 Chloroflexota bacterium
ACGTTCTGGCTTGGCGGCAAGACACGTTCATGACACCGATCACTCGGTTACTGACCTTCAATGGCAAGCCAATGATAGACCCTTTCCATTCTCTTTCTTTGGGGATATCTTTGTACAGTGGATGAACCTGCATATCGGGGACAACGATCAACTCCCCCGTACGAGCGACAGTGTAAGTCAGACCGTCAGGCCGAGGTTCAGCTACAGGATGCCCTCGCCTGCCATCGCTCCATAATGCCGATCTAAAACTGAGGCGATTACCAGCATAAGTGAAGATATGAACAGCCCGCATTGCGGGGACTAATTCGAACACGCCGTCCAGAATGGCATCGAACACATCTTGCGGTTCCAGGCTGGCTGTCAGGCGCAGGCTGGCCTGCCGCAGGGATTCTAATTCAGCAACGCGTTCTGCTACTGTTTCGAATAATCGTGCGTTTTCGATTGCAATTGCTGCCTGAGCTGCCAGAGCTTCGATGAAGCGTTGGGCAGCATCATCAAAAGCATACGTGCGAAAGAATTGAATCGAGACCACGCCAACAACCTGATCTCGCACTATCAACGGGACGCCCAACCAGGTACGCGTATCAGGCCAATCCTGAGAGTCGCTCACAAGTCTTGCCGGTAAGGTATCTTCTTTTAAGTTATGGATTACTAATGTTTCTCGATGTCTAATCACCCATCCTATCAGACCACTATCGTCCATTGGCAAGTATAGCCCCATAATAGATGATACAGGCTCATCACCCTTCATCGCCAGAGAGAAGTGAACCTCCTCTTTTTGGGCTTCGTACAGGGCAATAAAAAAGACGTCCGGAGCAATCAGTTGTTGGGCTTGGTCATAAAGACGATTCAGCAATGTGTCTATGTCCAACTCACTGCTCGTCACCAATGCGGTTTTATGAAGCCCTTCCAACTCTTGTGCTCGGAGCTGTACCTCATCCAGTAGATGCGCTTTGTTAATAGCCACTGCGAGTTGATCGGCAATGGTTTGTAATACTCGAATATCTTGTTGATCAAATGCAGCTTCTCGTTGGCTTTGAACATCGAGTACGCCAATCACAATATCATCAACGCTAAGGGGAATGGCGATCTCGGAGCGAGTTTTCGGAAGCACAGGTTGTTTGAAATGAACGGCATCCTTGCCTACATCTAACGCGATGCGCGCTTTCCCTGTTTTGGCAACATGCCCTACAATGCCAACTTTTCCTACTTCCAATTTGTGCCCCATTTCCAATAGTTTGCGTCCCGCATCTCCCGGGGAAGCGGCCAAAACAGCGTATTTATTTTGCTTGTCAATCAAGAAAATACCAGCATGGTAGAAATTAAAACGATCACAAATTAGCGTAACTGAGCGATTCAATAATTCATCTACATCTTGCGCCGCGGTAGCATCACGAGCAATTTCGGCGGCAACTTGCTGTTGTCCAGCCAAAGTGCGGTAGCGCACTTCACTCTCGCGCAGGGCCAGATCGGATATGTTTTTTTCTTTGCGGATTTTAGCTTCGCGCAACTCTCGTTTTATAGCCGGGATCAGGCGCAAATAATTGCCTTTGATAAAATAATCGCTGGCCCCAGCGCGCATGGCTTCTACTGCCGTTTCCTCTCCCATCGTTCCCGATATCATAATGGCGGGAGTATCAGGGGCGTTTTCTCGAAGTATCTTTAATGCCGTTATGCCGCAAAAACCGGGTAAGGCATAATCGAGAAGAACTATGTCCCATTCGCGATCATTTAAAGCAGCCCGCATTTCTTCAGCCAGTACAACACGCTGCCAATCAAGGGAATAGCCGCCTTTTTCGATAGCGCGCGCTAAAAGAAAGGCATCATCATCTGAATCTTCAACAAAAAGAGCCGAGAGTTTGGTTTTCATACTATTTCGTACCTCGTTAAGAGGTGGTGGTTATAGGGTAAGTGATGAACACAGGTGACAGTCACCTTCAAAGGCATCTTATTACAAAAAACACGCTGATTAGCGAAACGATTCAGGGTATCCGTCGATTTG
>JAYELX010000471.1:0-2001 GCA_034717875.1 Chloroflexota bacterium
GCTGAAGGTAGTGTCGTTGATGACAGTGGTGATTTGGCGTTCGGTTAATCCATCATCGCTGAATGCCTGACGGTAGAACTCAACGGCATCATCAAGACTGAGATCAGTGGCAAAGTTGACGGGTGAATCCCCACCTTTGCCTGTGAAGTTCTGTACATTTGGAGGCAAAGGAAATACGCTGTCATATTCGGTGGGGTCGTCGGCGGGTTCAGAGACGGGTTCTTCTTGCTCTGATGTAGATTGGTCGGATGTTGGGTCTGGCTCATCGGTTGGGGGTGGTTGATCGGCCTCCTCCACGGAAACTTCTTCGGAAGCTGCTTCGGGGGTGGGTGCATTTTCATCGTTACTGCTACCAGTTATGGAACAGGCTAGACTGGCAAGTAAAAGTGATGTTAATAGCAAGAGTAACATTCGATTTCGGGACATGGTATTTCTCCTGGGTGAGTGTTGAATCGTTTTTAATAAAATGGTTTGGCAAACTGTTTCAAATTTTGCGGAGCCCTCTTGGGATTGAAATCCCAAGCTAATAGCTTAAGTCGGCTGAAGCCGACTAAAAAATACGCTTTTCAACTAAAATCGATGTCAATTAGCACGCTTTAGCATGCTTCAATTATCATCTCAAAATTCCTTTCGGGGCGTGTGCGAGGGGAGCGAATAATTATTTTGCCTTGCGGATTGACAATCCGCGTTACTGTGTTAGCGACAAGCCTCTCGCCAAGCATCCAGTTCCCAGTTTTTCTTGAGAAAATCGAAATTCATAGCGTTGGTCTGAGGGCAGAACTCGTCAATCATAAGTTCATATTCTACCCCAAAAACGGCTTTTTGGGCTTGGACAAAGGCCGTAAGCGGCTCACATTCATCATAATAAAAACACTCTTCGGAGAGGGCCCAGTCGAAATAGGGCAATAAATCAGGGATTTGGGCTAAATCGTTTTTCAAACCAATCGACAACCCGCGTTGATGCGCCTGCTCGGAAAGCCAAATATTGTACGTAATCTGATCCTGATAGGTGAGCGGGAATCCAGTCTCGTTGTCATAACCGTCAACGTTGTCCGGTTCAACGCCATCGCACCCTTTTCGAGCCGCCAAATCCAGACGCGCCGCCATAATTGGGGCCAGAGCATCCAGTTGGCGAGTATCCAGCCAGTTCTCTCCCTCCCAATCTTCCAGCGGGTCGCCGATTAGATCGGGCGGGAATTGATCGGCATCGGGTCGCCATTCTTCCCAGCTTCCGGCGCTGAAATAGCAAATTACTATGCGGCCATCGGCGTGGAGTTGATCGATTGTTGCTTGAGGAACTTCGTAGAGGTCGATATCGTACATATCTACATCTACGGAGGTATCAATTTCCGCGCCGTTGATTTGCCATTGCCAGCTTGTGCCGGGGGCCGGCTGCCACCAAGATGGAGAATCTACTGCGGTAGCTGTGGCTTCAGGTGTGGGAGGCGGAACATCATCTTCCCCCAATTGCCCGGCTTCTTCTGCATCATCCTCTGCTACCGATTCATCTTCCGCTTCCGCTTCATCCTCGATGGGAGCGGCAGCATCTTCATCTTCAACATCGCTTTCGACGGGTGACTCGGTTGCGGGCGCTGCTTCTTCGACGACTGCTTCATCGCCATCTCCGCCAATCACAGAACAGGCTAGACTGACGAACAGAAGTGAGGTTAATAATAAGAGTAGTGTTCGTTTTCGGGACATCATTTTTCCTGGTTCTGATGTTTTTTGTGGTTGTTCCTTTTGCAACCGAATGAATTCGGTAGCTGATATACAAAACCTGTTCAAACAGGTTAAAAATGATGCTGTTGAACGTGTTTTGCTCTGCATACCACCGGTAAACACATTTTGTTTATCAGCAGATGAATTCATTCATCTGTTTTCGGGGGCACCACAAAATCCGGTAGAACCAGCATTTTTCCTACATGGGCGTGAGTGGTGTTTGCGGATTGGCAATCCGCACTACTTGTGAATTAGCAATTCGTTGTAACTGCTAAACGTGTT
>JAYELX010000472.1:0-7020 GCA_034717875.1 Chloroflexota bacterium
GTCACCGGGCTTCATGGATGATATATCTCTTCAGCATCTTCTAAAGAATATTCAACTTCTTCATCTCCTCGGAAGAATTGCTCTAACGAAAATGCTTGCCATTGACTATTACTCCAATCATTGTACATCGGAGTTATTTTCTGCCTTGTCATCACAAAGAACGTAAAATCAGAAATTTGTTGAACAACTTCATCTGGAAGTCTATCAATTTGGCTATGCAGCTGTTCGCGAAAAGTCACGGTTGTCATAATATCACCTTGTCACGAAACAAGAATCAGGGAAATCTTCTGACTAATTATAACATATTCAGGGATGGTTAATACGATTGTGAAATATCATGAGTTATTTGTAGAAGATCTGCGCTGTCGCCGTGGGAATGACGCTCCGCGTCGCCTGGGTGGAACGCGGTACTCCCGCCGAAGGCGTGCACAGCAAGAGTATGCTACGCGAAGCGTTGGCACTGGCCGTTCCCACGCGGAGCGTAGGAACGAGAAATATGATGATCCCGTCGCCGTGTCTCAAGGTGTCTATATCATTGAAGGGCCCGGGGGTGTTGTTAGCATCCAAACGTGGGCGCTGATGACGGTATTCCCTGTAAATTCACAATGAGCCACTTAGAAGTACTGTCGAAAGTATCGTTTCGTCTCGCGGATTACGGTTTCCAACGATGGGATTTCTGGCATTTGCCCTTCGAGACGTCCTCTCCAAAGACGCTTAAAAGTTTCTTCTCGTTTCAAAAGAATTGTGTTTAAATCACTGATCGCAAAACCGTTAGGTTCAAATTTTTGAGACATGCTGAATATCATTTGATCTACATCTGCTATTTGATTGACAAGGATATAGTGGGCATCATATAAATCGCGAGGTTCAGTTCGAGTTAGAAGTGAGCGAAGTTTCTCCGCGAGAATTTCTTCAAGCGAATAGACATGCAATAAAGCTCTTCTGTTTTGCAAATCGCTATAAGTCGATTGCACAGGTAGATTTTGAAGTGGATAGGCTAAAATCTCTCCGCGTGTAAAATCCATTTTCAGAAAACGGCTAGAGATATGACCTTGAAGAGGCCCAATATAATTCACATAAAAAGCGGGATTCCCGCTGGAATGTATGTCTACTTTGCGGATTTCCAAAGTCAGATTGGTTTCTCTTTTTAGCCACGGAAATAAGGATTTTATCTCTACTTCTAACTGTGCGTTCGTTAGTTCCGAAGCAAGGATTGTGAAATCAAGGTCTTCAGAGAAGCGATATTTTGGAACATATATTTTTTTGAGTGCTGTTCCACCCTTAAATGCCATTTGGTCGTATAAAGGTGAGTTGGCAATAGCGTGTAATACCCAAGTCAAGACATAATCTTTTTCGATGGTTCTGTCGCTCAAACCAAGTTTGTGTGCTAGTTTTGAAATTTCGCTTTGAAGAATCATGTTATGTGGTTACTATCCCTTTTAAAGTTTCGGTATCAACATTAATTCTTAGTCGCCAGCGTGCAAGGTAAGCGCCTTCTGAAGCCAACATTGGATCAAGTAACGCGTAACTTGTGCCTATCATTGCTTGCAATTGCACTATATGAGAAAGCCCTAAACCATAGAGTTCAAGCAGATAGCCCAATCTCTTTACAACTGCATTATTTCCCAATTTCTGTGCATAAAGGATTAGCTTTTCCCAATCCAGATCGTCTTTTCGCATCCATAGCCCGGTGGCAACTTCACTGATTCCAGCGCAAAGCTCAGGACGAGATAAGCCATCTAAAATTGTTCGTTCCATATCACTAACCTGCACTTGCTCGCTGGGAGTTACCCATATTGGGGCAACTCCCCACAAACTTTCGTTCTTGGTATAAATAAAACGATATGGAACCTTCAACACAGTCCGATTACGCAATCGGCGTGGCGAGGTAATTGTCACTGTTGTCACTGGGCGCGTGAGCATATTGTGAAGTTCAAATGCGCTATCATGGGAAAGATAATAGGGCGCAGTTTTCATGAGCGCGCGGGCAATCACAAATCTATTAGCTTCTGGTATAGCGTCTGAGC
Organism: Chloroflexota bacterium; assembly: GCA_034717875.1. Taxonomy (GTDB): domain Bacteria; phylum Chloroflexota; class Anaerolineae; order Anaerolineales; family UBA11858; genus JAYELX01. Next base: position 2,028 of record JAYELX010000472.1, read on the forward strand.
CTGCCGAAAGCGGGACAAGAGCATATATTCCCGGATTCAATTTAACGACCCATCCAGCATCAACTAAGCGGCGTAATTCCTGAATAACAGCTGAGTAACTCTTGTCGCTTACCTCTTGAGCATCTGCAATTGAAAAAACACTCTGCCCTTGATTAGCTAATCTAGTTATAAGAAATGCGCTCTCTGTACCAAGTGTTTTTGTATACATATATTATGTTTTATGTACAATAAGTTATGTGACTAGACATATTGTACACATAAAACATAATGTTCGCAAGTATAAAAAGCCGAGCGATTTAATCGCTCGGCTTTTATGAAATATGAATGTAGAAATTACTCAACATTTACCAAAACTGCCCTCACACTGCGCCTGAAGTTGTCTGGCGACATCGATTCGCGTAGCACACCTGTAGGTGGGCATGATATGTCGCCGTGGGAATGACGCTGAGCGTCGCTGGTAAATTGGGGAAATGGGGATTGGTATATTGGTGTTAAAATAGTAGATGTGCATTGCATCTGAGAGATGCGTACCGCAAGGGCATGATATTACACATCGGCTTTCGCAAACTGTGCCTGGAGAAGTTTTAAGGCTGGGGCGTTCTAATATCCCTTACGCCCCAAGCCTATCCTGAGCGTCAGGACAATCCCGTCGAGCGGGATTTTTATATTTCTACTGCCACATCTGGGGGGTGTTTTCCCAAATCAGGTTTATTATTCACCCAAATCGGCCTTTTGGGGGCTATTTTGGCCCTTTTTTAGCTTAAAAATACCGTTTTTAGCTAATTCATCAAATGGCGAACACCTCAACACCCCTTAAAACCCTGGGGGGTGTTCGCCATTTTGCGTTTTTAGGTCATATTAGCCAACCACAAGCGCGTCGGGAAGTTTAGTGAGCACATCCTTACCTGACGTAACTTCTGCCTTTCGTAAACAGCGTTTGCATAAGTAATTATGGCTCTTTAGGATTTTACGGGGGAGAAAGAGTATAGGCATCGAATTTCGCGAATTAGCACAAATGCCCAAGGGCACGCAAAGCGAAAAGAAAAATAGGCGAAAATTCGTGTTGCCGCGCTCGCTTTGCGTACCTTCGGTATGCGTGCCCGCAGGGCAAGGCACGCACAGCGATTAGATGCGGAAATTTGTGACTTGTCAAATCTACCCCGTAAGTTCCCAGAGACCCAATTTTTAATAAAGTTGTCCAAAATTATTGCTACATTCCGTTTTCTTGGATACAATTGATCGAATTTACAGAAAAAGACTTGCGTTATCTGTTGAGTTAAAAGCGATAACATTAGTTTAGCAATAAAAATGGAGATGAAAATATGAATACCAAGAAACCACCTTTAAATCGACGAGATATGCTGAAACTGAGTGCGGCTGCGTTGGGTGGGGCCGTGCTGGCATGCGGCAAGGGGCAACAACTCATTCAAAATAGCACTACGACTATCCGGCCACCCACACCCACATCCCCATCAGACCTGGCCGCAGATACGATTTTACGCAACGGCAACATTCTCACCATCGACAGCGCAAATACCGTCGCCGAGGCAGTCGCGGTCAAGGACAGCCTGATTCAGGCTGTCGGGACCGTCGCTGATCTTGATGTCCTGGTTGGAGAAGCAACCCAGGTCATCGAGTTGGGCGGCAAGACGATCACCCCAGGCCTGATCGACGCCCACAATCACTTCCAGGTCGTTGGGCTGATGAACAGTTATTACATTCCTTTCCTACCGCCGGATGTCCTAACAGTAGCGGACTTGCAAGACGCACTGGCCGAGGCAATCGGACAAGTGGCCGAGGGGGATTGGGTCAAGGGCTACTTCCTATTCGTCCAAGACATTGACTTTCCAACCCGCCACATCCTGGACCCCGTCTCCCCAAACAATCCGGTCTTCATACTGCAGCAAGGCGGCCACTATGGCTCAGCTAACAGTCTGGCGTTGGAAATCGCTGGCATCACCGCAGACACACCCGACCCCATCGGCGGCGTGATTGGACGCGATCCCGATGGTGAGCCTAACGGAGTCTTCTACAACCACCGGGCGATGGACTTGGTGCGGATGCACATGCCCCTCTACACCCAAGACGATGTCAAAGCAAACATCCAAAGTTCCCAGACCCTTTTTTCCACAATGGGTGTGACCAGTTTTCAAGACAACAATGTGCGCGGTACTAGAACCGTCGACACCTACATGGACGCTGGCCGCCAAAATGAGATGTACATGCGCGGGGCGGTCTACTACACCCTGGAGTGGCCCGGCGACATAGATCGAGCGCTCAATGAAGTGGAACGCTATCAGGATGACTTCATGCGTTTGGCTGGATTCAAGTTCCTGCTGGACGGACAGATGACCATGGCCTACTGCTACGAGCCGCACAACGGCGATCGCTGGGACATGCCCACCTGGGACCCCGACGTCTTCAAGGATGCCGTCCGTAAACTGCATGATACCGGCTTGCAGATTTGTGTCCACTGTGTTGGCGACGCGACAACCGATTTGGCCCTGGATGCCTTTGAAGAAGCCATGGACGCCAACCCTAGGACCGACCCGCGCCATCGTCTGGAGCACGCTATCATTACCCGACCAGAGTCTACCCAACGGATCAAAGACCTCGGTGTGGTAGTTTCGACCCAACCACAATTCATCCGCCTGGGCGGTGATCTCTATGCCGACCTGATTGGAGAAGAGCGCGCCCGCCGGGTGATGGTGACCCGAGAATGGCTGGATGCGGGCATCCCAGTAGCTCTAGGCTCGGATGCCCCCTCAACTCCGTGGCACTCCCCGCTGGCAACCCTGATCGGAGCGGTGACGCGGGCCACCTTTTCTGGAGCAGTCCACGAACCCGATCAAGCGTTGACGCCCTATGAGGCACTGCGAGCGCATACGTTAACAGCTGCCTATGCCGCCCACGAAGAGGAGATCAAAGGCTCCATCGAGGCAGGCAAGCTGGCCGATCTGATCGTCTGGAGCGTTGATCCCATTCAATCGACGGCGAAGGAGTTGTGGAATAGCACCATCGACCTGACGATGATCGATGGGAAGATCGTCCACCAAATCTGAAAGAGGTAGGGAAAATGGATAAGCTTTATCAACGTTTGTTTTTTATATTGGGTGTTATATTGCTGACTGCGAGAAAGGAGTAAATTCAAGCATAAAGTGGTAGTCGTGCAAAAGTAGTCAGGAACCGCGTTATTCCAAGAAACGCGGTTCCTGACGCGAGAGCGATCTCCGTGCGGATAATTTCCCCTCTTTTGAAGTCGGGATAGGGAGTTAGGGTAATCCCTATTTCACCGGCGGCTTGAAGCTATTGGCGAAATACAATGCTTCGAATGTGCCTGATAGTTGTTTCGACCCGGCCATGGAAAAATCGAGAAACTGACCAACACGCACAGCTTTTGTGTCCGTGTGATGGCCGTATAAAGCAAATTAAGCTGAAGTATGATGTAATGCTGCATCACCACGAGCGTAAGACACGTGCCACCCTACGGGAACCGGCATCTTATTGTACAATTGCACCCGTCGAGCCTCGAGCAAACGCCGAGGCTGCCCCATGAAATCCGCGGCACATATCACCCGATGATCCGTTTCGGAGGACAGGCGATCCAGCCAGATAAGCCCCTCCTCACAGCGCAGAAGGTGGTGATCGATGATCAATGTCTCCACGCCGCGAGCCAGTCGCAGTGCCCGCTCCCACGCTTTCCTCCGCCGTCGCTCCCCCATAAATTCGCGGAGATAGAGCGGCGGCCCGCCGACCAGGGCAACATCCGGCTGCCAATCTAATATCAACGATACAGCCTCATCATCGAGAAGTTGAATGTCCGAAGCATGCACGAAAACGCTGTCTTCAGCCTCGATGCGTGTCATCATCACCGTGCCGAGTTTGGTGTGTGGCTCACCGTGCGGCATGGGGGAAGAAAACGTCATTGGGCCTCTGTTTTGTCCCTGCGCGTTAGGAAATTCTATGCCCAGCACCTCGCTCAGGGCGGCTTTCCGGCGGCTCATGTTATGAGAGAGACCATCAGACCCCTTAGCCCAGAAACGAGCATCACGACATAGTGAGGCCACGCGCTGAGCTTTCAGCTGATACGGATTGGCGTCCGGCAGCGGCACATGATCGCCATGGAAGTGGCTTATCACCACGTCGGTGGCATTCATCAATGCAGCAATGATCCTCTCACGCACACGCTCTCCGACCGCCACCTGGACCGGATGAGGAAGCAGCCCATGACGCCTGTATCCCAACGCCACACCGGGATCGATAAAGATTTTAAGATTTTTTATATCCACTACACAGGCAAGGCCGCGTACCCCTAGAGATTCCGCTGCCAGTATTTTTATATCCATTACTTTTCCAAAATTGACAACAGGATGAAAGCAGCCCGTTCTACCAATACCCAACAGGGTTCATTCCCCGAGGATCCATACTTTTCGGCGCGCAGCTCGTGACAGTGAACAAAATCGAACTCCTGCATAAAACGATCGCGGTAGTTAGTCACCAGTTTCTGACAATGAGCGTCGCTTTCGTCCAGATGAGAACGACCATGAATCGCTCCGATGAGCATGACACCGGCGGTCAACGCCCCGCACAAGTCACGGTACGTGATGCCGATACCACCTGAAAAGCCGGTCGCCATCTTACGTGTTCTATCGTCAAGATCACCCAGCGCGTGCTCACCCACGGCAAGCATGATGGCTTCAGCTCAATGATAACCTTGCTTGACAAGAAGCCCAGCGCGCAGGGCTGTGTTTTCACTCTTGTTAATCATTTTTCTGTTGTCGTTTCCTCAAGATAATGTGATGATATTTGAAAATACCAAAGGCCGGTTTTTCGTAGAGTTGTCGTTCAAGTCCATTCCTGGTAAATTCAAACTTGATATCATCCCAAGTATATATCTCGTAATTCTTTACAAGGGATTGGAATATTCGTTTGACGATCTTCGGATAGGTAAAATCAAGCCAGATAAAATATCCCTGTGGCCTGAGCACGCGCG
>JAYELX010000472.1:7120-10215 GCA_034717875.1 Chloroflexota bacterium
GCGATCTGTTCTTCCAATTCTTGGATGCGTTTATTTACCATTTTTATTTATACCTCATTTCCAATCTCGAAGCCCTCCCACACCGCATCCAACGCCTCGCGGGGTTCTACGCAGTCGCCGATGAGGTGAAGTTCCGCTTGGGCCTGACTTTCTAGCGCGTTGGCCAAAGAACGGTTGGCGCGTAGTCCCAAAGAGATTACGATTGTCTCGGCCGGGAAACGCAGTTCTTGAGCATCATCCTGATGGGGGTATGGATTAGCGATAACGGTGGTTTGACCTTGCGCGTCGGTTTCGAATCTGACAACTTCCACGCCGGTGCGAACTTCCACGTCTAAAGCGTCTAGTCGCTTAAGTAGCACAGCTCTCACTAAAGGCTCTATTGTAGCGCCCACTTCTGCCTTGCGCTTGACAACTGTAACGCTCACTCCGCGTTTAGCCAGGTATTCCGCCGTTTCCAGGCCAGTGGTACCAGTTCCAACAATAAACACGCTGTCAGTTGCCACCTCAGCGTCTCCGCTTAAAATGTCATAGGCAGTCATCCAGCGGCTTTCTGCCAAACCTGGGAATGGTGGCACGACAGGTTCGGCACCAGTGGCAATCACGATGACATCGGGCGATTCCGCATACACCATCTCAACCGTGACCTCAGTGTTAAGCCGCACGTCGACACCATTGCGTTTCACGTACAATTCCTGATAGCGAAGGAGGTCGGCGAACCCGCCCTTGTCAGGAACAGAGATGGCCTCGCGCAGCCGTCCACCCAGACAGTCGTCTCGTTCATAGAGGGTGACATGGTGACCACGTTGGGCAGCAATGAAAGCAGCTTCCATTCCCCCTGGCCCGCCGCCAACGACCATTATCTGACGTGGTTCCTCGGTGGGGGTAATTGAAATTTCTCCCTCGCGTCCGGTGAGGGGGTTGAATAGACAGGACGCGCCGTGCCCCTGACGCAATTCTCCCAGGCAGCCCTGGTGACAGGCCGCACAGAGTAGGATGGCTTCCTCGTCCCCAGCTTCGGTTTTGCTTACCCAATCCGGGTCAGCCAGGAAGGGACGTCCCAAGCCGATCAGATCGGTCTGGCCGGCGGCCAAAGCTTCGCGGGCCACGTCAGGGGTACGAAGACGTCCAGCCACGATGATGGGCAAAGAGACGGCATCCCGAATTTGAGCCGCCATGGGCAGCAGGTTGGCTTTCGGCGTTCCGGTGGGATAAAGGCAGAAAGGCACACTCTCACACATCGTGCCGGATGTTATGCTGAGAGCCTGCACGCCCAATGATTCCAGAGCGGCGGCAATTTCGAGGGCATTTTCGATCTCCAGTCCCCCTTTGACGTAGTCTTTGGCGTTCATCCGTACCACAATGGGAAAATTATCCCCAACTTGCTCACGCACCGCCTCAAGCACTTCCCGTCCAAAGCGGAGACGGTTCTCCAGCGAGCCGCCATATTCATCCTCACGGTGATTAGTGTAGGGTGATAAAAATTGATGGATCAGATAACCGTGGCTGAAGGGAATTTCGATGGCGTCGAAACCGGCCTCGCGCACGCGGCGGGTTGCTGCTCCGAAAGCAGATACTATTTCAGTGATACCCTCGCTTGTTAGAGGATTGGGTGTGACCTTGTTGGTCGGGCAAAACACATCGGAGGCGGAAACCCGATCTTCGGGGGCTACCAACTTGGGATTGGCAGCCCGCCCGGCGTGGTTGATGTGCGCCATGATGCGGCCGCCCTCGGTGTGGACAGCGTCTGTCAACTCCCGCAAGCCGGGAACGAGTTCGTCGTTGTGAATACCCATCTGAGGTGGAATTTCTCGCCCATTGAGTTGAACATACATAGGTTCAGTCGTCATTAGCCCGATATTGGCTTGGGCTCGCTGTTTATAAAAGGCTATGTGGCGTTGAGTAACTTCTCCTTTTTTAGTTCCATAGCCCAATTTGAGCGTAGTCATCACTACTCGATTGGGCAGGGTCAGGTTTTTTAACTGCAAAGGTTGGAAAAGTAAATCGTGTGTGGACATGGATATCTCCTGATGTTCATCGGATAAATGGCGCGGCGTTATTCTTTAAAGCGTCAGCGATGCGCACTCGGTGGCGGTTCATTAAATCAATTTTATCAAGTTCTTCGATTGGGAAATAAACGATTTCCGAGGTCTCTTCGCTGGTTGTCAGTTCTCCGCTCACGACTTCAACATCGAAGTTCAGGGCAATGGTATGGAATCGGTTCCCGTCTGGGTATTCCAATATCTCATGAGGACTGCTGTAGACCCCGGTCAGCTTGCGGACATTGACGCGCAATCCCGTTTCTTCCCAGACCTCCCGGATACATGCCTCGGTGACGCTCTCGCCCGGGTCTAATCCGCCTCCCGGCAGACACCAGCGGTTATTATCGGTTCGGCGGGTGAGCAGTATCTTCTCTCTCGACAAGTCAAATATCGTTGCCGAACAACCAGTTCTAAGTTTAGCTGTTTTTCCAATCCGGTCTCCGTAAATTGTTTTTGTCATCGTTGCTCCACTGATCTCTGATTTACTGATTCCTGCCCCCTGATCCCTAGTCCCTGATTTCCTGGTTCCTGATTCCTGGGCTACATCATCGGCCCCATCGTCAGAGCGGGGTGGCCGACGGTTTCCAAATGGGGCAAAATCTCATCTTCAGTGAGGGCGTTTTCCTCGGTGGCAATCATGTCTACAAAGCCGGGCAGCCCCGCTGCGGTGGCGAGGGATTCCAACACGGGGCGCAGTTCCTCCCGCAGGGTGTGATTCATCCACACAATCCGCCGCCAGCCGCCCTCGGCGGAGATAAACTTCTCTCGCTGCAAGGCGCGTTTGCTGTGTCCCAAAAAACCCGGCGTTTGAGCGCCAGTGCCAACCATATCGTAAAGCATATCCCAATTCATACCACTGGGTGTTATTCCTTCATAAGAAACATCAAAAACCATCACCCCATTAGAAACAGGCAGCATAGCTGTCATAGCCTCGAAATCACCGCAGGCCGTGCCAGGGTCTTGCATGAGGCTATATAAACTAAAAGCCGTAATTGCTCCCCCGGTTTCTTTCTTCACAATTTGGTTAATACTTTCCCATTGACCTATATTAGCATC
>JAYELX010000473.1:0-10143 GCA_034717875.1 Chloroflexota bacterium
TATACAAGAATCCCAATTAAGTCTATCAGCCCAAATCGAATCGATACTTTTTATCGCTCCTGAGCCAATCTCTTTGTGGCAATTATCGAAAACATTAGGTGTCACTCAACGGCAAATCGAAAAAGGGCTTGATGAAATCGAGCTTCTCTATCAAAACCGCGGGATATGTCTACAACACCATGACAGGAAAGTTATGATAACTACCGTCCCCGAGGCAGCTGCCATAATCGAGCAATTCCTGGGGCTTGAAGCAACCACCCAGCTAAGCCGGGCCGCGCTGGAAGCGATGGCAATCATCGCTTATCAACAACCGGTCACCCGCCCATACGTGGATTCGATCCGCGGTGTAAACAGTGACAGCGTCTTGAAAACACTCCTCAGCAAGGGACTTATCCAAGAAATCGGACGCGCCGAAAGCCCCGGACAGCCCTTTTTGTACAGCACTACGCCAGAGTTCTTGGGTTATTTCGGGCTTCGCTCTCTCCAAGAACTGCCATCGCTGAATCTCGAAGAGCTTACAAAGAAGCAAGACGAGAATGGTGAAATATCCGTTTTGAAAGAATAAAGGATAGTAGTAAAAAGGTAAGTGTTAATTTTTCTGAGTGAGGTGACAGTCACCTATAAACCCAATCTACACCCTGAATCATCTCGCTAACCAACGTGTTTTCTGTAACAAGACACTTTTGTAGGTGACTGTCACCTGTTTTTATCAACAAAAATTATATCCCCCTTCAGAAATATCACCATGACCTTCTATTTCTTCCGCCAAATACATCTCGGCACACCAGTGGCAAATTTGTTTGCTCTACTCGTATCATCTCAAAAAAATACAGAGTGAAGAAGTAGGGCAGGTTTTCGCGTAGCATCCCTAAAATATTGAGAAGATAGATCTACTCAATCAAAATGGCTCTCGCGGGCGCGCCATCGCTGCCCTGAATTTTTAGCGGCAAGCAGTAAAGCATATAACTGCCCGGCTTGATGCCTGAAAGATCAAGGCCTTCGACGGCTATGACGCCCGCCTCCAGCAAAATCCGATGTGTGGGAACCGATTCGTGGAATGGGGCAACGGAGAGGTAATCTACACCCACAAGTTTGATGCCATGCTCGACCAGGTATTCGGCTGCATCTGCACTGAGGGCGACGAAATCTTGTTGAAATTCGGTTTCGCCGCGCGCCCACAATTCGGAGTTGCGGGTCTTGAAAAGCAAGCGCGTCGCCTGCGCGGGGATGCTCGCAGCCCGCAGCACGTCCGCTGTGATCGTACCAACATCAGGGCAATGAATCACTTCGGCAGGGCCGGTGAGAACATCCAAGGGTAAACGCTCCACCGTGGGAGCATCGCCGCCCAAAAAATGATAGGGTGCGTCCACATGCGTGCCAATGTGCACTCCCGCTGATATATGGGTTACATTAGCGTCAGCTCCATCTTCGATTTTGCTGATGCGTTCGAGTTTTATTTTGGGGTCGCCAGGCCAGGTGGGCAGGCTGGGGTGTATGGTTAGACTAATATCATGGATTTGTAACCGTTCACTCCCCCACCTCAATCCTCCCCCAAAGGGAGAGGAAGCTGTCCCCTCTCCCTTTGGGAGAGGGTTAGGGTGAGGGTGAGAGGACTGAGTAATATCGTATATTTTCATTGCTGCTCCTGTATACTCGCCAATTGGGGCACCCTACATAGGTGACAATTCCTCCCACTTCCGAAGTACGCCCCAACTTCAGATACTCTTACTCGTGAAATTTTTCTACCTGATAAATTAGCACATCAACATCTTTGGTCCGCCACAGATCAGGCGATGCCCCCATTTTCTGGGATAGGTGATTTAAGAATTCAACTGGGTTAGGCAATTTCTCCCAAACCTGGGGCAAGAATGTGGCTCGGCGCATGCCATCACGCAAGACAACGCCATCCACACCGGGGCGCAGGCGGGCAAGCAGATCTTGCTGGTCGGCGTAATCCAGCGGTTTGGGTGCGGTTAGGCAGGAAATCTCGATGTCAATATCGGGGAGTTCTGTCGGTCGAACGGTGGGGAAGCGGAAATCGTTCAAGGCCGCGGCGATGGCATGTTCGCGCACATCTTCGGCCAATGGGCGGCGCGCTTCCAACGTGCCAATGCAGCCCCGCAACTGCCCCGACTTGGTCAGCGTGATAAAGGCAGCCCCATCGGCTCGCAGCCGCTGGGTCAGCTTATCGGGGTTAAGCTCGGGTAACGGGTTGCCTCGCACCCCTGCTTCCAGAGCTTGACGCGCCAGGTTCAAAAGTGAATCTCGCTCCTCGGAAGTCAGGTAATCTGCACTCATTTGGTGTCCTCCGTTAGTTGTTTTAATTTTTGGGATGGTTTAGAAATTGCTTCACACTTTTTTCAAGTAATAGACCTCTTGCAAAAGTCAAACGTGCTTGCTCAAAATTAGGTTTTGAAGTAGGAAACTTCATATTCAGACCTCACAGGTTTCAACGGCGTATTTGGGTTTGAAAAGCATGTCGTAAAGATTCAAAATGGAACCCGTAAGTCGTTTTTTCAAAAACCTGTGAGGTCTCTTAAATAAATGGGGATAGCGAAGGTTTTGCCATGCTGTGCATGCCTTAAGCAAGGCATGCCACAGGCGCAACCGAGCGCAGCGGAACTGCGGGAATCCCCTGCGGGGACGCAAAGCGTAGAATCCCGCCCTACTCCCCCCGAAATTTTGAGAAGCTGCTTTACAACGGCCTAAACCTTGCCATACCAACATCTTTTGAGTACTATGAGTATACATCAAATCGGGATGATGGGTTAGATATCAAAATATAAACTCCGGTGACAATCACCTCGAGGTTTGATTATGAACGAAACAGGTACTAGAACATCTGCATTTGGCAATACGATAAAATCAATTGCCTCCGTTGTTGGAATGGCTATTATTGTGGCTACGCTTTTTACTGCTGCCATACCCGAAGAGTTATTCTCAAGTGATTTTTCTGCCAGACTCGCCGAAGCGATTCAATCCCAAGATGAATCGCTTGATGGCTGGCCGACTGCAACTCCGCGTCCCAAGCCGCGTATTGGTATAGTAGCTGGGCACTGGGGAGATACTCAAGACCCCGGCGCAGTGTGCCCGGATGGATTGACTGAGCTGAGCATCAATCAAAAAGTGGCTGCACTTGTGCAAAATGACCTCGTCGCCAAGGGATTTGACGTTAAAGTATTAAAGGAATTCGACCAACGCTTAGAGGGCTACCGGGCCCTGGCGCTGGTTTCCATTCATGCTGATTCGTGCGATTATATCAATGATCAAGCCACCGGTTTCAAAGTAAGCGCGTCGAAGCACAACCCGCGCCCAGAGCGAACCGCACGCATGGTAAACTGCATCCGCAGCCGCTATGCACAGGCCACCGGTTTGGATGAACACCCAGGCATCACAGCTGATATGTCAGATTATCACGCTTTCGGTGAAATCAACGCCGAAACACCAGCCGTCATTATCGAGACAGGCTTCATGAATCTCGACCGCCAAATTTTAACCCAGAACACCGATATAATCGCAAGCGGGATCGCAGACGGCATCTTATGTTATATCCGCAACGAAAGCATCACATTAAAGCCAACGCCCAATGAGCCCTAACTGGCAGCAAGCCCAATCCGCTCTTCAACAAGCCAAGCAAGCACTCCAGCGCGAAGATAGACGCTCTGCCCGTCACTGGGCTGAACGGGCGGTTTCTCTAGCTCCAGACCGCGAGGAACCGTGGCTTTTTCTGGCTGCCATAGCTTCACCACGCGCCAGTCTAGCCTATCTACAACAGGCTTTGGACCTAAACCCCAAAAGCGAGTTTGCTCGGCGGGGAATGCACTGGGCTATTCAACGATGGCGTGACCAACCCCCAGCTCCACCGCTCGCGCGCAAAACCATGGCGGTCGATATTTCACCCACAGTGTTGACGCGCTCTCAACCGACTGTGTGGCCCTGGATTTTGATTTTATTAATCGTGGCGACAGGCTTTTTCTTTTGGGCACGTCCCCCCGCTCTCGCTCTCACTCTCCCAAATGCCGTACCCGTATCTCTAGCACAAATTGCGGCCAGCAAAGCCACATCAACCTTCACTGCTACTGCTAGTGCAACGCCCACATTCACTCTCACCGCCTCACCAACCTTCACCACCACCTTAACGCCAACTGCTACCGCTACCCCAACTCCAACATCAACTGCCACCGCAACACCAACATTCATACCGTCCAACACGCCCAGGCCTCAACCTACAAACACGCCCAAACCCACAAAAATACCAACTGATGCTTCCAACGTATCCCTGCCGCCAAATGTCGACGACAACACCCGCTGGATAAATATTGATCTCTCCGATCAACGGCTATACGCATATAAAGGCGAAAAACTCCTCAAATCGTACATTGTCTCGACCGGCACCTGGCAGCACCCAACCGTCACCGGGCAATATCACATTTACGCCAAATATCGCTACAGCACCATGGCCGGGCCTGGATATTATTTACCCGATGTCCCTTATGCCATGTATTTCTATAAAGGCTACAGCATGCACGGCACTTATTGGCATAATAATTTTGGAAACCCAATGAGCCACGGTTGTGTCAACATGGTCACATCCGATGCTGGTTGGGTTTATAATTGGGCCTCCGTTGGGACATTGGTAAATGTTCGTCCATGATCATGGACGTCAAAAATAATAGTGGTAAAAAGGTAAGTAATGAAGATTTCCTTGTCCCGAAGAGATTTTCTGAAAATGGGTGCGTTGAGCCTGCTGGGGTTGGCAGCGGCTCGCGTTGATGGATTCTTGGCTCTAACTCCCGACCAACAGGGACGCGTACTGTTCGACGATATCATAGTCTACGATAAACCCTCTTTCGGAGGGAATGCGGTGCGCAAATATTGGCACGACACTGTGCTGACAATCAATGAAGCTACCGTTGGGGATGAAGAACCAGCTCACAACCGCGTCTGGTATCTCATTGATGGGGAAGGCTATACCCATTCAGGCGGCATCCAGCCTGTTCGCACAATTCCCAGCACCCCGATCACAAATATTCCCCCAGAGGGGATGCTGGCCGAAGTCACAGTTCCTTATACCGATGCTCGCTGGGCGCCGGACATCAATCAAAAGGTGCTATATCGTTTTTACTTCGAAACTACGCATTGGATCAATGGCTTGAGTTATGGCGATGACGGCATCCCGTGGTATCATATTCTGGATGACAAATGGGGTCTGACATTCTATGTTCCAGCCCGTCACCTGAGGCCAATCCCAGCACGGGAGCTTGCGACCATCTCCCCAAATGTGGCGTCGCAAGACAAACGCATCGAGGTAGATACAGCCAATCAATTAGTCATCGCTTACGAGAGAGACCATCCCGTTTTTATGGCTAAAGCGGCCACCGGAGCGAAATTCAGCAACGGAACATTCTACACCCCATCAGGATGTCATTATATCAACCAAAAAATGCCATCTCGGCACATGCGAGCCGGAAATTTAGCTTATAATGGGTATGATCTGCCCGGCATCCCTTGGGTAAGTTATATTACCGAAAATGGGATTGCTTTTCATGGAACTTATTGGCATAATGATTATGGACTCGCACGCAGCCATGGGTGTATCAATCTCACTTCCCAGGCAGCCAAATGGATTTACCGTTGGTCATTACCCGCCGTTCCTTGCGATCAACGGCGGGTATATGAAAAAAACGGAACTAGAGTGGATGTAATCTAAAAGGAGGTTCACAATGCACTCTGCATTTATGCACAATCAATATTTACTCAAACGTCAGGTCATGGCTCTGGCAGGTAAATTTCGCATTTTTGACCCTAGCGGCCAGTTGGTATTCTTCAGCAAGCAAAAGATGTTCAAGCTCAAGGAAGATATTCGCATCTTCTCAGATGAGAGTATGACGCAAGAGCTTTTACACATTCAAGCCCGCCAGGTGATCGATTTCTCGGCAGCTTATGATGTTATCGACAGCGCGACACAAACTAAAGTGGGCGCGCTTCGACGCAAAGGTTTCCGCTCGTTAGCACGCGATGAATGGGAGATTCTTAATCCCAACGATCAGATTATTGGTATACTCCAGGAAGACAGCATTGGACGCGCCATTTTGCGGCGATTATTGTTAGGCTCACTGCTGCCTCAAAACTATGATTTGTTGATCAGCGAGCAGAAAGTGTCTGAATTCCGTCAACGCTTCCGCCTATTTGGCTATCATCTCGACCTGGATTTCAGCCAAGATACAGACCAGCGACTCGATCGCCGGCTGGGAATCGCAGCCGCTATTTTGATGGGAACCATCGAAGGTAAGCAAAAGAGTTGACGCCGTCAAAACATACTAATACCTATGCCTAAACAACCTCTCTTCGAAGGATTGATCCGCGACGAATTCGACAACCCGGTAGGAACCGCCTATATTGGCAGCGAACCCTGCTACGTAGTCGACGATGCCGGGTTTCGTCGCCATATTCCATCCGAGCAAGTTGATCGCCAGGTTTTGGAGCAAATGCGCACCATGATCCAGGGCCACGAGGATGTGCTCAGCGAGCAAGCGGCTAAAATGCTCGGGCAGGATGATATCTTCACCCGCGCCATGATCGAGACACAACTCAAGCAAATGGATCAACAATTCGACCGGATTCTAGAACTCGGTATCCCCGAAGATAGCCGCGCTTATATGGGTATGACCGGGTTCCGTATTAGAATCGATGTTCACGGAGATATTATTGAAATCAATCAACCTGGAATGATCGACCCAGACGATGAGTAAATTCTGGTAAAATCCTTAGAAATTATGTCTTCTCAATTTATTATCAACGTAACCGAATCAAATTTCAAATACGAAGTCATCAACTACTCCCGAAAAACCCCGGTACTGGTGGATTTTTGGGCTGAATGGTGTGTGCCGTGCAAAACTCTCGACCCCATCCTGAGGGAACTGGCCACCCATGCTGAAGGCAACTTCCGTCTAGCGCGGCTCAATGTCGATGAGAACTCCAAGTTAGCCATGCGCTTCAACGTGAGCGGCATCCCCGCGGTGAAAGCATTCCGTGATGGCAAAATCGTAGCAGAATTTAGCGGTATCAAACCAAAAGATGAGGTGCAAAAATTTTTGCGTCGCGTCGTTCCCAGCATAGCCGATTTACAGCTCGATAAGGGCAACAGCTTGCTCCACGTAGAACAATGGGATCATGCTTCGAGCGCATTTTATAAGGTTCTGGAAGATCAACCCCAACATCCCAAAGCGTTGCTTGGCCTCGCTAAAACCCTACTAGCTCAAGGGCAAGGTGATGAGTCCTTGGAAATACTAAAAAACTTTCCCCTCAGCTACGAACACAATTCCGCAGAGAAATTAATTCCACTTGCTGTTGCATTGGATCAAGCTGGAACTAAAACAAGCACAGGGACATCATCCATCGATGCAACTTATCACCACGCCCTACGATTAGTCAAGTTGGGGAATTTCCCTGCCGCCCTGGACGGCTTTTTGGCTGTGTTGCGACAAGATAAGCACTACCGCGATGACGAAGCCAAGAATATTATGTTGGCATTATTCGAAATTCTAGGAAACAGCAATCCCACCACACGGCAATATCGGAACGAATTAGCTTCGATACTTTTCTAACCAAACAACAAGAGAGCATCCATGAACGCAAAAAAACGCTCAATCATCATCGCCATCAGTTTCATATTACTCACCAGCATCGCATGTGAACTTATCTCATCCATCGCCCCCTCTCAATCTGAAGATGTTGCCGAAATCCTATCGACCGAAGAGTCTACGGAAATCCCACCAACCGAAGATGCCGCCCTGCCCGCACCCACACCTCAACAAGATGCACAAACATTGGAAAGCGAAAGCGCATCGGAAACAGAATCCAGCAACACCCTGGTTGCCCCTCCCCCCACCAACGGCGGAGCATGCGCCAATGTACTTTATCCATTGATTCCGGGTTATCAATGGGTCTACGAAATCACCTCAGAAGGAGAAACATCACAAATAGGGATTACTGTAACCCAGGTCAACGAGAACACGGCCACAATCAACGCCCTTTACATCGACACAGGCATCACATCTGAGGCCACAATAGAATGCCAGGATGGTGCCATCATCAGTTTCCCAACCGTATTACTGGGCTTCATCTTTGGAGACGCTGAAGGAACCTTAGACATCCACCACGAAGACGGCGTCTTCATACCCAACTACCAAGCACTGGTAGATCACAATTGGAAACATACATGGCATAGCCAATACACGGCGTCGGGCGTTATCGAAGCAGAAATCGACGGCGATCTAATCACCGGCAGATTGCAAGAAAGCCCCTTGGGAATGGATTGGAATACCCTGGATGAAAATGAAACCGAATTCGCCTTCGACCCCATCACAATAAAAGCTGGTGACTTCCCGCAAGCAATCAAACTCCGACGCGATACCCAGTTGGATTTCACCGCCGAGATGGAAGAAGGTGGCGAAATAATATCCTTATCTGCAGTCCTCAACATGAAAAACAATCTGTGGTTCGAACCCAACATGGGCTTACTCAAACAAGAAATCGAGCAAGCCAGCGCAAAGGTTTACGGCATTAGTTTTCCAATTGTTATGGATACAACCATCGAATTGATAGAATTCCGCACCGAAGAATAGGCAAACTAAGTAGTACTTATGTTAAAATATATGTGATCATTCACTCCTCTCATTCCAATGCTCTGCCCATCTTTAAAAAATTAGAAAATCCCTTTTTGTCAAAGGTGAGGATAACTCTATGGCTAAAACCCCTCTGCGATCATACATACTTGAAATCGAAGCCGCAATCGAAGAAAACCAAACCAACGAAGCTATCGCACATTGCCGCCATATTCTTGAAACTTTTTCCAAGAACGTCGTAGCTTATCGGCTACTTGGAAAAGCCTATCTCGAAAGCCAACGTTACGGTAGCGCGACCGATATCTTCCAGCGAGTGCTCTCCGCAATCCCCGACGATTTTGTCTCTCATTTAGGAATGAGCATCATTCGAGAAGATGAAGGCAATCTCGACTCGGCCCTCTGGCACATGAGGCGATCCTTCGACATTCAACCTTACAACGCCGCCATCCAAAGCGAAATACGTCGATTGTACAGCAACCGAGACAGAATAGAACCGCCAAAAACACGTCTCACACGGGGATCTTTAGCCCGCATGTACAACAAAGGAGGACAATACCAACAAGCCATCTCCGAATTGCGCGCCGCCCTCGCCGAAAACCCAGAACGACCGGATCTGCTTGTTGTCCTGGCTGAGGCCTACGCAAAAAACAACAACCCAATCAAAGCTGTTGAGGTGTGCAGCACACTGCTAAAAGACCTGCCCTACTGCATGGTTGCTAATCGCCTTCTTTCACAACTCCTAAAAGGAACTGATCGAAAAAACGATCGAAATACTTGCCAACGTCGCTTACAATTCCTTGACCCCTACGAAGCACACACTTCTCCCAAAGCCCTAACTGCTGCGGATGTCCCTGACCAAGCCGTTATGATTGAACGATTGGAATGGAAGATGGGAGCTGATATTGCCGGTGGAGCAGAAAGCCCCGAATGGGCGTCATCCCTGGGTGTTGATCTGGGAGAATCAGACTCCCCCGAAGAGGGCTTGCCAGATTGGACATCTTCTACCCTTGAAGATGGCGATTCCACTCCCATTGCAGCCGATGGAGATGACGAAGAAAACATCCCCGACTGGATGAAAGATGCCGGATGGAAAACATCTACAGGAGAAGTCGAAGAAGCCCCATCAGCCATCAGCTTTGATGACGATATTGAGGCCGAAGAAGACGCCATCGCGGCTGATATCCCTGACTGGATGAAAGATATGGCCCCAGCGGGAGCCGCCGCCGAAGAAGCATCTCCCGAAAGTCTAGAAGATATCGATTCCCTGTTCCCCGACGAAACCCAACCAGAGGCCGATGATCTTCCTGATTGGCTTCACATTGCCGAAGAATCAGCCCCTCAGCCTCAGGCCGAGGCGGAAGCCGCTCCCGAATCAACCGCAGCACCAATGCCAGAACCCGCTGAAGCGGCAGCCGAAGCAGACCAAGCAATCGCAGCACCGATGCCAAAACCCGCTGCCGAGGCCGCCGAAGAAGACGACATCCCTGACTGGCTCAAAGATATGGAGGCAGAAGCG
>JAYELX010000474.1:0-8366 GCA_034717875.1 Chloroflexota bacterium
ATTGCGGCGTATCGTTTTCACAAAGCCTTCTCGTAAAACCGATATGTTTTATAAATCTTCGCTCCCATTAATTCAATAGCCCGATTCATCATATCGTTGTTTTCTAGAATCCAGCTCATTTCCGCAAATTGGATTCCCTTTTTCATCGCCTCCAAAGCCGTATGATAATAAAAAAGAGCATCGATGCCGAGAGCACGATATTCGGGCAACACACCCAGGGCAAACACCCGCACCCACGAGATGCGCCGACGCACCTTCCAGTGCCAGGCGAACTTCGACAATGTCCACCACTCAGGCGTGTCAGGTTTTGGGTAAGCCAACCGAAGAGGTTCATTCATATCCAACAGCGTCAAACTAAAACCTGCCGGTTTACTATCCACCTCAGCAATGAAGACTAGATCAGTGTCGATAATAGGCCGCAGTTCTTCGCTAATCTTTCCAATCTCAGCATCGGTCATGGGCACGAAACCCCAGTTTTTTGCCCATGATGTATTGTATAGCTTCTTTACTCGTTCAACTTCAATGTCGAATTCTTTCATTTTAATTTTACGAATGTGAATATGACCGCGCTGCTTTACTTTTTCGACAACTCGCGCTAATTTATCGGGGAATTTTTCTCCTCCCTCGAGAATATCTAAGTTAATGGCCCAAGCCCATAGGTCCATTGCTTTTTCATACCCGGCCTGCTTGATATAATCCATATACCGGCGAGGGTTGTAAGTCATCAAAATGCGTGGTCTGTCATCGAAGCCATCCACCAGTAGGCCGCATTCTTCGTTGGTGGAGAACTGCGCCGGGCCGCGGATAGAATCATGGCCTCGTTCCCGAACCCAATTTTCGGCTGTCTCCAACAACACTCGAGCGGCTTCGGGGTCGTCGAGTACTTCGAAGAAGCCAAAGAAGCCCACGTTTTCGTCCTGAAATTGATTATGGCGATGATTGGTGAAAGCGGCAATGCTTCCAACTACCTCGCCCTGTCCTGAGCTTGACGAAGATTCGCCGCGCCGTGCCAGGAAAAATTCAACTTCAGCGTGCTCGAAAAACTTTTGATGCTCCGGATCGACGAACTCCATCCGTTCCGAAAAGAGCGGCGGGACCCAGTAGGGATCATCTTTATAAACACGCCACGGCAGACTCAAAAAAGCGTGCCGGTCTTGGATAGTTTTTACGGTGCGAATGTGTAAAGGTTTCATAGGATTAAAGGAAAAGCGAGAACTAATGATAGATAACTAACTTTATTATACAACACATTCAGCCCCAGGGTGATTGCATTTAGCATTTTAAAATTGATTAAACGCGGATAGTGAAGGTCTCCCGACCGAACGGAGACGCCACATCGCTCGGTCAGAGACCATCGCTATCCCTTGGATAGACAATTATCTTCCATATACGATTGCCCTGCATTCAGACACCATCCAAAGTAATTCTCGTGGTAATATCTTGGCATGGACATTGCCTTCTACTTGCCCGGGAGAATCCCCGTCTACACGTTCTCTTTGCTGCTCGCCATCGGGTCGCTGCTGGGGTTGCTGTGGGCTGTTTATAAGGCCTCAGATGACACAGTGCCAACGATTCTGGATGCGGGGATAGTATCATTGCTCGGTGCGGTGATTGGTGGACGGCTCGCTTTTGCGCTGCTCAACTGGGCTTATTTTCAAACCCATCCCCTTGAGATTCCACAAATCTGGCTGGGCGGCATTTCTGCATTTGGTGCGTTGGCGGGTGGCATTTTGACCGTCATCGTCACCGCAGCGATCAAGCGTCAAAACCTGGGAGAACTGGCCGATGATCTGCTGCCGCTGCTTACCGCTCTTGGCGTGAGTGCATGGCTGGGCTGTTGGGTCAATGGCTGCGTTTACGGGGCCGAAGTTCAGGCCTGGTGGGGGATTCCGGCCCGGGATGTGTGGGGAGATATGGCCACCCGCTGGCCGATTCAACCACTTGGGGCTATCTTCACGCTGCTGCTTTTTTGGGGAGTGGATCGGGCGCGGGCCCGGGGTTGGCTGCCTGTCCCAGGGTTGGGTGCCAGCTTGGAGGTGGTGGGTATCTCCCTGACAGGGTTGGGAGCATTCTCCCTCAGGGTGGATTCTGTTCCCCAATCGCAAGCCTGGCCCTGGTGGGGATTTCTATCACTGGCTATTATTTCAAGTACTCTGCTCGTTTGCTGCCATAATAATCAGAAAAGCAATAGTGATAAAAAATTTACGCGAGGTGACAGTCACCTATAAAATCGATGCACACTCTTAATTATTTCGCTAACCAGCGTATTTCCTTTAGTGAGACACCTTCGAAGGTGACTGTCACCTGTGTTTAGCACCTATTAAATAACCACCACTAGAAAAGTAATATAGAATTTAGAGCGATATTTTATATGCGTCAATTACAATTTCTTAAAATCAATACCGATACTGTCGGCGAAATTCTGGTCGAATTCATCAAAAACGAGATTGCCGAGGCCGGATTCGAGCGTGCTGTGGTCGGCGTTTCCGGGGGAATTGACTCCGCCCTGAGCTGCTTTTTGGCCGCCGAAGCAATCGGCCCGGAGAACGTGTTGGCCGTGCGCATGCCCTACAAAACATCATCGCCGGACTCGTTGGAACACGCCCAGCTTGTCATCGAAAAAACCGGGACCCAGTCGTTGACTGTGCCTATCACCGAAATGGTTGACCCGCTATTCGAGCGATTCCCCGATATGGATAATCTCCGCAGGGGCAACGTGATGGCGCGCGCCCGCATGATTGTGCTGTACGATCAATCGGCCGCTTTTGGTGGCTTGGTCGTCGGCACCGGCAACAAGACCGAAATACTGCTGGGGTACACGACTATCTACGGCGATTCGGCCTGCGCCTTCAACCCCATCGGTGACTTGTACAAAGCGCAGGTGCGGCAATTATCGCGTGCAATCGGCGTCCCCGACGTGATCGTCCAAAAGCCCCCCTCAGCCGATTTGTGGGCCGGGCAAACGGATGAGGACGAGCTTGGTTTCAGTTACGATGAAGTCGACAGGCTGCTGTTTTTGTTAGTCGAAGACGAACGCAGCCCCGAGGCATGTGTGGATGCTGGTTTCTCGCAAGATTTTGTGAACAAAGTCATCGAGCGAATGCGCCGGAATCAATTCAAGCGGGTGACGCCTCCAATTGCCGCGTTGTGAACTGGCCGCTCAATCAGCAATTCCCGGTTTGACCAGCAATATAGCCAAGTGCGAGTCGCCCGCTCTTGCGGCGAATCTTTCTTGACATTCCCCTTAACCTAACATATACTTGTCGCAGTTGCAAGTACTCGCAATAAGAAGCGCGTAGAAGTAACCGCCCAAGTCTTTGGAAAACAAAATATGACCCATTGCCACACAATCATAAAAGCACTGCGCCAAAAAGGATACCGCCTAACCCCGCAGCGAGAGATGATCATTGAAGCACTCGCTCACGGTGGCACGCACATGACAGCGGATGAGATATTCGCGAAAATCCAAATGCGCACTCAATCTGTCAACATTGCTACCGTATACCGCACCCTGGATATGCTTGTCGAAGAAGGACTGTCGCGCCGTACAGACTTGGGGGAGGGCCAAATCGCTTATGCCTCCCCTAAACATGGCCCCCACATTCACCTGGTGTGCAAACACTGCCATCAAATCATTGAGGCTGATCAGGAAATGTTATCAGAGCTTCATAAACGCTTGAGTGAAGAATATAGCTTCAACGCGGATTTGCAACATATTTCCATCTTTGGTACTTGTACTCAATGTCAAAAAAGAGAACCTTCTCAATAACTCGGGAAGGCCTAAGCCGGTCTTCGCGAAGCATACTCTCGGAGTACTTGACTGTGCCCTGTGGCTCGGTGGGGAGTACCTGGGGGCGTGCGACGCGAAGCGGCCAAAGTCCGAAATAATTAGATACAAAAGGAGCATTAAAAAATGATTTACTCTTCCACATTACCACGACCAGTCGCAATGCACATCCCCGATGGTTTTCTCAACCTGACGATGGCGGTCATTTTTTGGCTGATCACCGCTATTTTCATCGGAATGGCTGTTCGGAAAACGCGTCAACAATTTGGCGAGCGTCAAATTCCCTTAATGGGCGTGATGGCCGCTTTCATCTTCGCTGCCCAAATGATCAACTTCCCGGTAGCTGGCGGCACTTCTGGCCATCTTCTTGGGGGCGTATTGGCTGCGATTGTGCTTGGCCCTTGGGCTGGCATATTGGTGATGACAACCGTGGTCGGCGTGCAGGCGTTGATTTTTCAGGATGGCGGTTTACTGGTTATGGGAGCCAACATTTTCAACATGGGCATACTGACCGCCTTCATCGGCTATGGACTTTATCACGGTACGAAAAATAAAAGCCGAAACGTGCGTTTGGCCGTTGCAGGAATTACTGCCTGGCTCTCCGTGATAGGGGCTGCCCTGCTTACGTCCTTCGAACTCTGGCTCAGCGGCACCTCGGCTTTGAGCATAGTCGTCCCGGCGATGTTGGGAGTGCATATTTTCATTGGGATTGGCGAAGCCGCAATCACAGTGGCAGCTTTGGCTTTCGTATTGCAAACCCGTCCCGATCTGATGGCTGACGACAAACCTCAGCAGGGACGCGGCTGGGTTTGGGTGGGGATGTTAATCTCTCTGGCAATTGTGCTCATCTCCCCGTTGGCGTCAGCTTTCCCCGATGGGCTCGAGCGCGTTGCTGCCGATTTGGGATTCATCGGCGCCGGACTAGGTGCCCCTTACGAGATATTACCCGATTACACCTTACCTTTCCTCGGCGAAACGGGAATCTCGACCATATTTGCCGGAGGCATCGGCATGTTGATAGTTGCAGGTCTGGCATGGGGCATAATGTGGCTGCTCCAACGCCGCGAATTGGCCAAACAGTAGATCACTGGGTAATAAAATTAACTGATAGTTTTTTGCATTACACAGGTGACAGTCACTTTGAGAGATAGCATCACCCACACTCTCTGAGTTGTTGAAGAAACAAACCCCAATATCTTCTCATCTAACGAAAGTGATTGTCACCTAAAAATTTACCATCACCAACTACCGAATGTACATCACTTTCGAGCATTATCAAAACCAAGAGAGCCTGATCCACCACCTGGACCCACGCGTCAAAGTGGTGGTGACGGTTCTCTTTGTTATCTCTAATGCCCTCCTTCCCGATGGAGCCTGGGCGGCCTTTGCGCTATCCTGGCTGATGCTGCTGGGTTGCATATTTCTAGCCCGCTTGAATCTTGTTTTTATCATCAAACGCTCACTTGTGGTTTTACCCTTCACCCTAGCTGCTGCGACAGCAATCTTTACGTTCCCAGGTCAGAGCGTCTTTTGCGCGCAAATCGGATCATGGCATCTGACCGCCACCGATGCAGGTTTGGTGAGATTTTTCAGCATCCTAATTCGGAGTTGGGTTTCTGTGCAAATGGCAATTGTGCTAACCGCCTCCACTCCATTCCCGGATTTGATTCACGCCCTCCGACACCTGCGCGTGCCGAGTATTTTGGTTGCTATCATTTCTTTTATGTATCGCTACATCTTTGTGTTGAGCGATGAAGCCATGCGCCTGATACGTGCCCGCGAAGCTAGAAGCGCGCGGTTGCGCGGGGGCAGTAAAAATGGGGGCACCATCAAATGGCGCGCAAAAGTGGCCGGGAATATGGCGGGACAGCTCTTTTTGCGCAGCTACGAACGCAGCGAGCGTGTTTATAATGCCATGTTGTCACGTGGATATCGCCGCGTCTTGCTAACCATCAACCCTCACGTGATGCGAAGCTCAGACTGGGTTGTGGGAGGGGCTGCCATTTTTATGCTTTTTCTCATCCTGATGGCTGGCCGCGTATAAATTTTATTCCCCACATATATCTTCTCGACATTTTGCCAGAGCGAAATAGCATTCCGTTTCACAATTTCTTATGCCTATCGTTCACAAACTCCCTACAATCAAAATCCCAGAAACAACTTTGACCACAGGCGCGCCTAACGGCACGATCCTTTCCGTGGATAATCTTACCTTCAGTTACCCTGACGGGCATACTGCTCTCCGCGAAATCTCATTACCAATTAAGAGAGGCGAGAAAGTTGCCCTCGTAGGCCCCAACGGGGCTGGAAAAAGCACGCTAATGCTGCATTTCAATGGGCTTCTTCAGGGAAATGGGCACATCCAGGTTGCCGGGATGCCGGTCAAGAAAGAAAATCTAGCCTTCATTCGTGCCGCGGTGGGGATGGTTTTCCAAAACCCGGACGATCAACTTTTTTCCCCAACAGTGTT
The DNA here is from genome assembly GCA_034717875.1 of Chloroflexota bacterium. Lineage (GTDB taxonomy): Bacteria > Chloroflexota > Anaerolineae > Anaerolineales > UBA11858 > JAYELX01. Next base: position 6,258 of record JAYELX010000474.1, read on the forward strand.
CGAAGATGTGGCCTTTGGCCCGCTGCACATGGGCTTACCCGAAGCGGAAGTCCGTGCACGTGTGGATACAGCCCTGGAGCAGGTGGGAATGAAGCCTTATGCGCAGCGTCTATCGCATCACCTGAGTTCTGGAGAAAAGAAGCGTATATCCATTGCTACGGTGTTGGCAATGCGTCCGAAGATTCTAGCGTTGGATGAGCCCAGCGCGGGCCTAGATCCGCGGGCGCGCCGCAGCTTGATCGAGCTTCTAGACCAGATGCCCCTGACAATGGTGATAGCCACTCACGATATACGCATGGTGGATGAGTTACTCCCACGCATGGTTGTCATGGATCAGGGGCGCATTATCGCCGATGGCCCTACGGATGAATTGCTGTCCGACCAAGAATTATTAGAAACGCACGGCCTCGAGCAGCCTTGAATCGAAAGATTCAACGCAGAGGCGCAGAGCCGCAGAGAAAAACAAAAAAACAAAAACTCTGCGTGCCTGTTAGCCACACCAAATGGGCAAAGCAAGGGTGATCCGTCTGAACGGTTACAAAAAGCCCCGCTATTTACAAAATAGCGGGGCTTTTGATTAGTTTAGTAATCATTCAATCCCCCATCTCGTCCATCTCGTTACCACGCTCCTGCGTGGTAACGCTTGTCACAACGCTCCGCGTAGCATACCCGACGGAGTGCCGCGTTCCTATTCCAACCCAGCCGCGGCGCGCAGCAAAGCGGCTTTGTCAGTATTCTCCCAGGTCAGATTCAGATCATCGCGCCCGAAGTGACCGTAAGCGGCCAATTGTTGGAAGATTGGCCGGCGCAGGCCCAAGTCTCGGATGATAGCACCGGGGCGCAAGTCGAAATGCTCGCTGATCAACGCGGAGATTTTACCGTCATCGATCTTGCCAGTCCCGAAGGTCTCGACATTTATGCTCAATGGATGCGCCACACCGATGGCATACGCCACTTGAATTTCACAGCGGTCAGCGAGCCCGGCGGCGACCACATTTTTTGCAACCCAGCGGGAAGCGTAAGCCCCAGACCGATCTACTTTGGTGGCATCCTTCCCAGAAAAGGCACCGCCACCGTGACGCCCCATGCCCCCATAGGTGTCGACGATGATCTTCCGTCCCGTCACACCGGCATCCCCTTGGGGGCCGCCAATCACAAATCTACCAGTGGGATTGACGAAAATCCTCAGTTCATCATCCAGCATATCTTCGGGAAGTATGGGCATAATGACACACTCGATGACTTCCGCGCGGATATCCTCTTGCGACATATCGGGGGCATGTTGGGTGCTGATGAGGACTGTGTCGATGCGAGCAGGTTTACCGTGGCAATATTCAACGGTTACTTGACTCTTGCCGTCAGGACGCAGCCAGGGCAAAGCGCCATCCTTGCGGACTTCGGCTAAACGGCGGGTAAGCTTGTGGGCTAGATAGATCGGCATAGGCATCAGGGTGGGGGTTTCGCTGCAAGCATACCCGAACATCATGCCCTGATCCCCGGCGCCGATAGCCGCGATTTCCGCCTCGGTCATCTCACCGCGTTTGGCTTCCAATGCTTTGTCCACACCCATGGCAATATCGCCGGATTGCTTGGCAAGGGCTACCAGAACGCCGCAGGTGTGCCCGTCGAAACCGTATTTCGCCCGGGTATACCCGATGCCGGTGATGACCTTTCGGGCCAGCTCATCATAATTGACTTGTGCCTGAGTAGTGATTTCACCCATTAACATGACATAGCCTGTTTTTGTGGCCGTCTCGCAAGCCACGCGGGAGTAAGGGTCTTGTTCCAGACAAGCATCCAAGACAGCATCGCTAATTTGATCGCACATTTTGTCCGGGTGTCCTTCGGTAACTGATTCTGATGTAAACATCAGGCTGGGTGATTTCATGAAAGTTAATGTCATTTATACCTCCATATAATAAAAATTTGCCCCTCTAGCTCAGAGGGGCAATGCACAATATATACTGCTCCCTCTCATCTTCCAGAATATCTACCTGCCGGAATTAGCACCTTTCTTAGTTCAGTTTTACTGAAATTAGCGGTTGCCGAGGTTTCATAGGGCCGGTCCCTCCACCTCTCTGGATAAGAGTGTTGCTAGCGGGTTATTTA
>JAYELX010000474.1:8466-10118 GCA_034717875.1 Chloroflexota bacterium
CTTCTAATACTCGATTTGGCTGATGGGGTTCAAAAGATTGAAATTATGCCGCGCTACTATTTCGCGCACAGTGCCGGTGACTCCACGGATGACCAAGCTTTGTGTGCGTGCTCCGTGGCTGAAATACTTGATCCCATCCAACAGCGCGCCGTCCGTGATTCCTGTAGCGGCAAAGAAGACATCTTCGGATGAGACCAAATCATCAATGGTGAGAGTTTTTTCAAAATTATAGCCCATCTCTTTGCCACGTTTTAACTCGTCATCGTTGCGGGCGTATAGTTTTCCTTGAATTTCACCACCCATGGCCCGAAGTGCGCAGGCGGCCAGGACTCCCTCGGGGGTGCCGCCGACGCCCATGAGAATATCCACCCCCGCGTCAGGCCAGCAGGTCATCATCGCTCCGGCCACATCTCCATCGGGGATCAAACGAATCCGGGCGCCGCATGCAATGATTTCACGAATCAGGTCTTCGTGGCGAGGTCTATCGAGGACTACCACCGTCAGATCGTTGATGTGCATATCCTTAATGCGGGCAACTCGTTTCAGGTTGTTGCTGACGCCTGCTTGGATGTCGATCATGCCTGCGGCTTCGGGGCCAACGGCTATTTTGTGCATATACATGAAGGGGCCAGGGTCAAACATGGTGCCGCGCGGCGCGATTGCCACCGTAGCAATCGAGTTGATAAATCCAGTTGCTAATGGACGTGTGCCATCAATCGGGTCTACGGCGAGGTCTACGGCAGGAGGGTCTCCGGTGCCTAATTCCTCACCATTGAAAAGCATTGGAGCTTCGTCTTTTTCTCCCTCGCCGATCACGACTATTGCATCCATTTCGATGGAATTCAACACCAACCGCATGGCATCTACGGCGGCCTTATCGGCAGCTACTTTGTCGCCGCGTCCCATGAAACGTGCGGCAGACAGGGCAGCTGCTTCGGTTACGCGCACTAATTCTAAAGCTAAGTTGCGAGTTGGCAAGTTGCTCATTGAATATCTGCTCCTTTTTTTTGACTATGAATAGAAAAACCCGGTGATATTCTCCGGGGTATATGTGCGATTAGATGAAGAGCCAGGTAATAATATAATAGCTGATGATGCCGCCCCATAGCCAGGAATCGACCCGGTCGAACGCACCCCCATGCCCTGGGATCAGGTTGCTGGAATCTTTTATATTAACTTGGCGTTTGAACATGCTTTCCCCAAGGTCACCCAGGGGAGTGATGACCGATAAGATCAGTCCCAGAACAACTCCCCGCATGGGGGTGATGTCCACATTGGGAACAAGTGCAGCTAACAGCGCGCCCCCAAGTACACCGCTGATAATTCCTCCGATATAACCTTCCCAAGTTTTCTTTGGGCTGAGACGCGGGCATAATCTGTGGCGGCCAAACTGTCGGCCAATGAAATATGCCCCGGAATCAGCTATCCACACCGAAGGGAGTGCCACTAAAAACCACCACAGGCCGTTGGGCAGCGTGCGCAATGAAATCAAGTATGCCCCCAACCAACCGATATATAAAGCTCCAGATAATGTGATCGCAAAATCAGTGCCTGCTGCTTCTCTTTCGCGTTCGTAAGTCAACAGATGGAACAGCATGCTGGCAAGTACAAAGAGACCCAATATCCAATCCGCGCTTTCGAAGCCATTGATG
>JAYELX010000475.1:0-10077 GCA_034717875.1 Chloroflexota bacterium
TGATTTCTTCTACTCAGTTTGGCAAGCGGTTATTTTTGCTGCCGGAGCGACTCTGATTGTCATTTCGTGGGAGATCAAAAAGGGCACCGAATGGACTTATCCGCTGGCGATGACGCTCTTTGCCATGCCTTCCATTGGTGGATTTTTCATGTTTCTGCCATACATCAGCTTTGTACCTGGATTTCCGCTGCCAATGGTCATCTCGTTCATTGGATTGGCAGGTTATTGGGCATTCATCTTTTTGCGTAAAGCTGAGACAGCAGTGAAGTGGACCCGATTCGGCGCGCTTACATTCATTGGAATGCTGGCTACGCATGCTTTCACCATTGGGGTTGGCGCTCAGCGCACAATGGCAACTCGCCCTGGTTATCCCATGTATCCTGGTTTCACCTGGTGGCTATTCCGTTGGGCTGGCGAAGTCAACTGGGTTGCCGTGATATTCCTCTTCATGTCCATTCCGCTCTTGGCAATGGGCAAACGCAAAGGCTGGTGGATGGCCGTTATCTCCTCTATTACTATTTTGATGATCAACATTCCAACACAATTTTTCCGCACCAAAACGCTGGATTATCTCTACGGTTCGATTCTCGCTGTTGGCGTATTGATTTTCACCATGGTGCCGTATTTCAAAAATCATTTGCTTGAGGATACAGTAGACTAGGAATCAGTGGATTAGTGGATCAGTGGATCAGGGAATCAGGAAGAAAGACGACACAAACACAAGCACTGATCCCTGATCCCAGTTTTCCTAATTTTCTAAGCACTGTTTTATACAAGGAGCAACTATGAATATTATAAAAACAATTGAAGACATTTATATGAGGATTTTTAAAAAGAATAATAAAATGGGCGCGGTACTAGCTGTCGTTGGCATTTTGACCGGCTTGCTTATTCTTTTTATTATTGCCAGCATTTACAATGTTAATATTGAAGGAAAAATCGCTGATGGACGTCCGGATGAAGCCATCACCGTGCAGATTGTCTTTGCCATGCTCAGTTGGCTGGGCGTTTCGGCAGGTGCGCTTTGGGTGATGGTTCTCTACGGTTTCCTCAACAACGCCAAATGGGCCTGGTTCTGGGGCACAGTCGCTGCCACCGTGCAAATCCTGGTGGGCTTTTTCCCGATGATTCCCCCCGCCAGTATAGACTTGCCCATTCCGACTATATGGGTGTTCTTGATCGCGATTGGGTTATGGTTTGGAATGCTTTTTATAGGCGGTGTGGACATAAGAATCATCACGCTTGCTTTTGTCAGCGGTCTGGCCTATGTGTTGACTTATATTGACGGTGTGGGAGCCATCTCTCGCTACCAGACCGAAGCCAAGGGATTTATCAACGCCATGTACGCCATGTCGCAAATGGTCAACTGGTGGGGAGCGATTGTCTGGGCGGTCTTCATCTTCTCCCTGGTCAAAGGCAAAGCGTGGACACTCCCTGTCGGGGTTTTCGCAGCAGCCATGTCCATGTTTGGCGGTTATCCCGTGGGGCTGACAGACGTGATTGCCGTGAAGGGTGGTTTTTCCATGTTCTTGGTTGCGCCCATTATGAGTACGGGCTTATTAATATACATCCTTTTGCCCGGCACTAAAAAGATGATCACTGACTGGGAGAATGGGTAGCTTCAACAAAATAGCCCCCCCCTTGCGCGTGGTTATCGATCACGGCAACTGCACCCATTGTGGACGCTGCGACGTCGAGTGCCCCATGGATATTCCCGCCGTTCCTGAGAACATGCGCAGCGCAGAATGCGTTCAATGTCTGGAGTGTCTGGAAACTTGCTCCGTGCCGGAGACATTGGAGTTGAAGTTGGGGTAATACATACAACTAGAAATAACTAGAGTAGCCAAATATCAAAAGCCGGAGTTACACTTGACTCCGGCTTTTTTGCTAATTACCAATAAGTTTACTTATTTATTGCCATTCCCGCCGCCAGCAGCCCATAGAGGATGTCCGGCCTCATCGCGTAAATACACACTCTGACCGCTGCTCAAGTCGGTAATGACAGCAGTCTCGAATGTTCCATCCTCATAGAAACCATCCAACGTGACTTGATCTCCAACCTGAGGTGCGAAGCCCTGCTCCTGGGCGAATCGCCAGGGGCGGCGGGCGACTTCGATTTGTTGGCCGCTGGTCACAGCCACGATCATGCCTCGGGGAATGATGCTCGAGATCGTGCCGGTCAGGATGGCCCATTCATGTTCAGATGTAGCATGGCCTTCAAGTTCGTTTTCTTCGTGGCTGGCAGGTTCGTCAGGTTGTGGGGCAGCAGCGTCCTCATTCTCGTCAGGCTCATCAAGCTGCGAGGATGCGGTTTTTTCCTGTCCATAGGCATTGCCGTTTTCCCTGTTTCCCAAATTGCCCGCCGTCTCCTGTTCAGCAGCATTGCCAGTTTGCACTCCATCGTCAGCACCTATTTTCGCTGTGGTACGGTTGATCGCACCGAAAATCAGTGTTCCGACAAAGCCTGCGTAGAGTGTCCATAGAATTATTTTCTTTATCATAAATATCTCCTCGGAAATCGAGTTTGCCTAAAAAATTATCTGTCGACTGTGATTGACTGCTTCCTTATTTGCCCTGTCAGGCTTTGCCCCAGCGCTCTCCAATATTTGCGCGTGACTTTATAAGCCCATTTCCAGTGGATATAAAAGTGCAGCACTGCCGCCGCAATAATAATGACCCCGCTCCAGGTATGAATCAAGTCCCAGGTTGTGCGGCTGAACAACCAGATAGGGTCGAGGGCGATGGATGCGTGAGATGCCCCGGGAACCAGCAAGAAGTACAACCCGCTGAGACCAGAGATGAGCGCGCTCAACCCGAGCAACATATTGACACCCAGGTTGAATTTCGCGTAAGCGTTCATCCCGCGTTTTCCACGCATTGTCTTGACGGCGCGCTTGGTCATGCTCACAATCCATTTCCAGTGCAGGGGGATGTGAAGCGCACCCAGGGCCAGGATCGCCACCCCGGCCCAAAGGTGAATATCGCCCCAAGTGTGACGGGTAAACAGGATTACGATGCCGTACATTGGGTTGCGCCCGCCCTGGTAGCCGCCCACAGGCAGGAACAAGAAATATATTCCCGACAGAGCAGTGATTAGGCCGACGGTGAAGAAGAAGCTGTCTATGAAAAAATTATTGCGGGTTTGAGTGGATACGATTCGTCTTTTTGCCATTTTGTGTTTCTCCTATATTTGTAGGTGACTCGATTAGATTTTCGAGGCTGAATTGTTCTCTTTTTCACATACATTATAGGCTAAACTTTTGAAGAAATTGTGAAAAGGATATGAACAATTTGTGAAGTTCGTTTTTTTTCACGGAACTAGCTTATCTACCTCCGCTTGTAAAGTTTTCGGGAACTGTTTTCGGGAACACTGGTGGCTTGGTCAGATGGGAAGATTGTCCAGATGGGCAAGCGCGGGCGGTCATATTTGTACGCGCGGGGGAAAGATTGACAGCACTGGAAATTCAAATATCATGCGGTTTGTATTATGGCTATGATATACTAATCAATACATTACACTGAGGCCAAGGAGACTATGTTTTGGTGTTGACAGACCTGGATATGTACATAGTTTGATATTATTACTAGCTACCCGACACTTTGGTAAAAGTAAAAAACATAGAACGCGGATTTGGCGGATGCAATGGATAAACGCGGATTAAAGACTTTAAAAATAGTTTAAATCCGCGCAAATCTGCCTAATCAGTGTCATTCGCGTTCTATTGATGGAGCGAATTTTAAAACTGTCAGGTGGCTAGATATTATTAAAAATATTTTCCCAAAACATTGAAATGACAACAAAATTAAACCATCCTTCGATATGAATAACACACACCCCCCCGAACAACTAGAAAAACTGCGTAAAAAGATACGCCAGCACAATTACCGTTATTACGTGCTCAATGATCCGGCGATTAGCGATCATGATTATGACCAGTTGATGCTGGAACTGCGCCGCATCGAGGCAGAAAATCCCCAATGGATCACGCCTGACTCGCCCACGCAGCGGGCTGGCGCAGCCCCGGCGGATCAATTCGAGAAGGTTCGACACCCAGCCCCGATTCTGAGTTTAGCGAACGCCTTCGACGCCGCTGATGTTTACGCCTGGCTCGAACGTATCGCCAAAGTCGATCAGCGCGCCCTCGCTGCCGATTTTGTTGTCGAGCCGAAGCTGGACGGCCTTACCGTGGTGCTGCACTACCGCGACGGCGTTTTCGTGCAGGGTACTACCCGCGGAGATGGGGAAGTGGGCGAAGATATTACCGCCAACTTGCGCACAATCAAAGCATTGCCGCTGCGGATTCCCGTCGAACGCTCAGACGATGAAACCTTGACCATCCCCGACCATCTCGTCGTCCGCGGCGAGGCCTTCATCCGCATACCTGATTTCGAAGCCTTCAACCGCCAACTGGAAGCCGACGGCAAGAAAACCTACGTCAACCCGCGCAACACAGCCGCCGGCGCGCTGCGTCAACTCGATTCCAGCTTGACGGCCAAACGCCCGCTGACACTGCTTGTTTACCAGATTGTGACCTGGGAAGATGCGCAAGGGGTTTTGGGGGCGCGGCAGCCGGCGACGCAGGTCGAAACAATCCAATATCTGCAATCGCTTGGTTTTCCCACACCGGAAAGCGATTATTACCGCACCCTGGCCGAAGCTGTCGCTGCGCATAGCCATTGGAGCGAGCGCCGCGCCAATTTGGATTACGAAATCGACGGCATGGTCATCAAAATCAATAATCGCCAGCTGGTCGTCGATCTGGGAGTGGTGGGCAAAGACCCGCGCGGCGCAATCGCCTTCAAATTCCCGGCCCAGGAAGTTACCACCCAGCTGCTCGAAATCGGCGTCAACGTGGGGCGCACGGGCGTGTTGACTCCTTATGCCGTGCTCGACCCCGTGGAAATCGGTGGGGTGACGGTTCGACAAGCCACGCTTCACAACTTCGATTATATTTTCGAAAAAGACATCCGCGTTGGCGACCGCGTGCGGGTTAAACGCGCCGGCGACGTGATTCCCTACATTATTGGCCCCATGCCAGCAGCCCGCCGCGGCGATGAATGCCCCTACGTGCCGCCCGAAACCTGCCCGGCCTGCTCTCAACCCGTGGAGCACCTGGCGGACGAAGTGGCCTGGTACTGTGTCAACGCGGCCTGCCCAGCCCAGCTCATCCGCAATCTGGAACACTTTGTTTCACGCGGCGCAATGGACATTGTCGGGATGGGTATAAAAATTGTAGAACAACTTGTAGAGGCGGGATTACTTAATGACGTGGCCGATATCTACACCCTAAGGTCGAGAAGCCTGCTTACTTTGGAGAGGTTTGCCGATAAAAAAGCGCAAAATTTGCTCGAGGCTATTCGCGTTTCCAAACAACAACCCCTGGAGCGTTTACTCACAGCCCTGGGGATTCGCGGCGTCGGGGAAGTGGTGGCCGCCGATCTGGCCCAACATTATCTCGATTTGGACGCCCTGGCCCAGTCCACGACCGAGCAGTTGGAATCCATTGAAGGAATTGGCCCCAACATTGCTGAGGCAATCGTGGATTGGTTCGAACGTCCCTCCAATCAGCGGGTACTCTCGAAATTGCGAGCCGCTGGGGTTTGGCCTAAGGCAGAATCCACTGATGGGGAAGGGGAGCCTCACGCAAGGTTGGAAGGATTAATCTTCGTTGCAACGGGAAAACTCTCCGGATTCACGCGTCAAGAAATAAAAAAATATATTCAATCTCACGGCGGACGCGTGACTGGCTCTGTCAGCGGAAAAACGGATTATCTGGTCGCGGGTGAGAAGGCAGGCTCGAAACTTGAAAAAGCAAAGTCGTTGGGTGTGCGGGTCATCGATGAGCAGGAATTGCGCCGTTTGGTTGATGATGCTTAAATTGACAGTTCCCAAACTCTGGGCTACACTTGATGGGTGATTATTCAGATTTTAGCAATTATAAGGAGCGCGTAAAAATGGATTTGCAAAAAAGCAATGATACCGTTGCCCGTAGAGCTGCTGCGATGGCAGAACGAGTAAAAAAGATGCAAGATGCCGGTTTGTATTTTTATAACCAGCCGGTCACAGAAATGCTAGGTGGCTCGAAGGTGGTTGTGAATGGCCGCGAGATGGATATGTATGCATCTTATAGTTATTTGGGTTTGGTTGGGCACCCCCGCATCAATAAAGCCGCTCAGGACGCAGTGGCGAAATACGGAACCGGCACTCACGGTGTGCGCACTCTGGCCGGGACGTTGGACCTACATCATGAATTGGAGCAGACAATCGCCGATTTCAAGAAAGCCGAAGCGGCGGTCACTTATACATCGGGATATGTCACTTGCCTGACGGTGATTTCTACGTTGGTAGGCCGCGGGGATTATGTGTATTCGGATAAGCTCAACCATGCCAGTATTGTGGATGGTTGTTTGATGTCGGGGGCCAAGTTCCGTCGTTTCAGACACAATGATATAGACAGCTTGGAACGGATGATAAGTAAGGCCCCTGCCGACGCGGCAAAGTTGGTTGTCGCCGATGCAGTTTTTAGCATGGATGGCGATATTATCGACTTGCCCCGTGTGGTGGAAATTTGTGAGAAATACGATGCCTGGTTGATGATGGATGAGGCCCACTCGGTTGGTGTGTTGGGGAAGACTGGGCGCGGCATCGAAGAGCATTTTGGGCTAGACGATGTTGTTGATGTCAAAATGGGCACGCTGAGTAAGACGATTCCATCGGTGGGTGGTTATGTGGCTGGAAAGAAAGATTTGATTGGATTCTTGCGCCATGCCAGCCGAGCGTATATTTTCTCGGCAGCATTGCCCCCAGCGCAGGCCGCGGCAGCCAACGAGTCCTTCAAGGTGATTTTGGATGAGCCCTGGAGAATCGAGAAGCTCAATGCAAATACTAAGCAGTTTATCGGAGGTTTGCAGGAACGTGGTTTGGATACGATGCTTACCGAAACGGCAGTTGTGCCGGTGCTGTGCGGGCCCGATGAGGTTGCTTATTCGATCACCAAACATGCACAAAAGAATGATCTATTTGTGCTGCCGGTTGTTTCTCCGGCTGTTCCGGTTGGTCAAGCCCGCTTGCGAGCGACGGTGCTGGCTTCCCATGAGACTGATGATATCGAATATGCCATGGATGTGATCGCCGAAGCCGGGAAGAAGGTGGGGCTTGTTTAACCTGGCGTGACTGTGAAATGTGAAGCGTGAAGTGATTGAATTACTTCACGCTTTTTGTTTTTTGAAGATGCACTGTTGTTGTGTCAAACAAGTTATAGAACGCGGAGCGTTGTTGGCGCCGTTACCACGCGGAGCGTGAGTAACGAGAGATCAGCAATTCCCGTTTTGACTAAAACCAGACTTCGGAAGTCTTCGGATGCCTTTTTGTTAGCGAAATATGTCGTTCGAGACTTCCGAAGTCTTACCTCTTCTTCATAATATCGGGAATTGCTGACGAGAGATGAGAGTTATAGAACGCGGAGCGTTATTGGCACCGTTACCACGCAGAGCGTGAGTAACGAGATGGTAGAATTATAGAACGCGGAGCGTTGTTAGCCCCGTTACCACGCAGAGCGTGAGTAACGAGAGATGAGAGTTATGGAACGCGGAGCGTTATTAGCGCCGTTACCACGCAGAGCGTGAGTAACGAGAAACGCTGATAAAGAGAAATAATCTGCGAAAATCATGAAAATTTGCGTCCTATTTTATTTTTCTGAGGGTTATAAACTGTTATTTTGTACCCGTGTTCACGTGGAGATATATGCCGATGAACGTTCAAATTATCGAAAGAAACGGAAATCCGGAATGGGCCATTGTTCCTCACGAGGAGTATCTGTGCTTGGTTAAGGAAGTTGAAATGTTGCAAGATATCCGTGACTACAATTTAGCAACACAAGCAGTAGAGCAAGGAGAAGAAGCAATTCCAAGCGAAGTAATGTATGCAATCCTGGATGGTGAAAGTCCAGTTCGGGTGTGGCGTGAGTATAGAGGACTAATACAGTTGCAAGTATCGGAAGCGGCGGGAATTAGCAAACCCTATTTGTCACAGATTGAAACGGGAAAGCGCACAGGAACAATAGATGTATTAGCTGCTATTGCTGCTGCTCTCGATCTTGCATTAGATGATATTATAATAACGGATCAATGAAAATTGGAGAAACCTATGGTTAAAATCAAGTTGAAACCTGGCCGCGAAAAACCGCTGCTGCGTCGGCATCCGTGGATTTATTCGGGGGCGATTGCCGAGGTGGTCGGGGCGCCGGGATTGGGCGAAACCGTGGATGTGTTCGCCTTTCAGGGCGGCTTCCTGGCCCGCGGAGCATACTCGCCGGAGTCCCAGATTCGGGTTCGAGTGTGGGGTTGGGACGCGGATGTGGTCATTGACGAGGCGTTTTTCCGCCATCGGTTGCAGGCAGCAATTGCTCGGCGTCAATTACTAATGCCTAAACTTTTTGTTGATCAAAATACTGGGCGGCTAGTCCACGCTGAGTCCGACGGAATACCTGGCCTGGTGGTGGATGGCTATGGCGACACGCTGGTGATGCAGGTGCTCAGCGCCGGCATCGAGCGATGGCGTCAGACGCTGGCGGATTTGCTGCTGGAACTGACTGGCGCCGAGCACATCTACGAACGCTCCGACGCTGCGGTGCGCCGCCTGGAAGGGCTGCCGCAGCGTACCGGCGCGCTGCGGGGCAGCCAACCTCCAGAGCGAGTAGAGATTGTCGAAAACGATATTCGCTTTTGGGTAAATTTGCAAGAGGGGCACAAGACCGGTTTCTACTTCGATCAACGCTGGAATCGGGAGCGAGTGCAAAATATGGCCGCGGGGCGGGATGTGTTGGATTGCTTTACCTATACGGGAGGATTCACGCTCAACGCGCTGGCAGGGGAGGCCGCATCGGTCACAGCAGTGGACTCTTCTGCCGACGTGCTGGCACTGGCCCGCGAGAATCTTGCCCTCAACGAGTTTTCCCCCGAGTCAGTTGATTGGGTTGAGGGAGACGTCTTCAACGTGCTGCGAAAATTCCGCGATGAGGCCCGCTCGTTCGATATGATTATTTTAGATCCACCCAAATTCGCGCCGACTAGGGCCCAGGCCAAACAAGCCGCGCGCGGTTATAAAGATATTAACTTACTGGCTTTCAAGTTGCTTCGTCCCGGTGGGTTGCTGGTCACCTTTTCGTGTTCAGGGGGCATCAGCGCGAGGCTGTTCCAAAAAATAGTCGCCGATGCGGCAGTGGATGCAAAAGTAGATGCCCAAATTGTCGAGTGGTTGCATCAGGGAGCCGATCATCCCGTTTTATTGCATTTCCCCGAAGGGGCCTATTTAAAAGGATTGGTGGCATTGATATAAAGAATCCGTTTTTTGGTATTTTGTTCACCACTACAACGCTACACTTGCTTAATCACTACTTGTACAGGACTACCAGCAATTCCCGTTTTGAAACTAAAACCAGACTTCGGAAGTCTTCGGATGCCTTTTTGTTAGCGAAATATGTCGTTCGAGACTTCCGAAGTCTTGCCTCTTCTTCATAATATCGGGAATTGCTGGTCGCCGTACTTTGCGTGCTCATTGGGCCAGACGCGCAAGACAAGTATTTTAATCTTTGTCGGGGTTGGGGTATGGTGAAATCGCTCGTTTGCGCAAATATCTAAAATTGAATTACGCAAAAGATGGCTGTGTGGCTATCTTCGAGAGTGAGGTCTAGTTGGCTTTGCTCTTTTTTTGTTGGTGTGGTACTAAACCGTGTTGGTATCAAGATTTATGTTTATGGTTTAACAAAAAAACTCCCCGAAACAAATCATTTTCAAGGAATTTCTGTTTGTAAATTATTTTGTTTATCTCGTCATGTGAGCATTCGTCAGCTCATATATTTCAGTATCACTTGTTGGATCGTAGGGGGGAAATGAAAAAACGTAATTGCTCAAAGTGTTAGTGGTGCTGTTTAGCCCGCTTGAGCGGGCTTTGCAGATTTAGCACGGTGCGTTAACGCCCGTGCGGGAGCGATTAACCGCAAATCATATTGATTTTATGAAACAATTGTTGATTCTGCTAGGTTCGTAAGAACACGCCCGCACGGTGATGCCCTTATA
>JAYELX010000476.1:0-10026 GCA_034717875.1 Chloroflexota bacterium
TCGCTTTGCGTCCCTTCGGGAAAATGCCAGGGCTAATATTGCGAAGGCCAGCGGCCTGTACGTTTAGCCCGGTAGGGCTTCGCACAGTTAGCACGGTGGTTCACCACCGTGCGGGGGTGCGGGGTTTGAACTTTATACGGATGTTGCTTCGGTTATCAGTAACACGGTTCACCACCGTGCGGGGGTGCGGGGTTCGAACAGTTTCCGCAACCCGTCCCCGGGTGCGGAAATCGGCTCGGAGACGGCGACGAGAGCACTTATTCAAGAAGTCTATTATACAAGGCATAAAAATTATGAAAGAAGCAAGAGTATGGCTTTTAGTGGTTGGCGTCCTCATTATTGTAGGATGGGCGGCGTTTGCTGTGGTCAACGCGGTGCAGGATATGACCGGTGCTGTGCGTGATACCACGGAAGATGCCTTGAAGCCGGTTAATGACATGACAGGGGGCTTGGCAACGCAGGTTACACGGTTTTTGCACCCCACTCCGACGGTGCTGCCGGATCCGGTGACGATTATTCGAGACGTGGCCACTTTATCTCGATTGGAGACGATTCAGTATTCGGTCGAGAAGGTAGTTACCGCAGATAAAGGGCAGGGGAATCTCGAATTCCTGTTTGGCGACGAGATGATTTTCGTGGCCCACGGCGTGGTCATTGCCGGGGTAGATTTAGGCGAATTAGATGATAGCGATCTGTGGCTGGATAATGGCATGCTTTATGTTCGCTTGCCTGAGGCCGAGATTTTCATCGCTACTTTGGATAATGATAAATCCTATGTCTACGACCGAGATACGGGTTTGTTCACCAAAGGTGATATTCATTTAGAAACCTCAGCTCGGCAAGTGGCTGAAGACGAAATCGAGAAAGCGGCTCTCGAAGATGGCATTCTGGAATTAGCGCAGGTAAACGCTGAGAATTTCTTGGTGCGATTTTTAGAGAACTTGGGCTATCCCGATGTTGTTTTTGTAGAAGACTAATTATGATTATTCACCCCTCTACTTGCCAGCGGCAGGCACAGCGCGTCGGTTAGCAATCCAATCCACGTAGGTGGATTTCGCATCACAGCCTCGAATTTATTCGATGGTCACCGTGGCGAGGGGATTGAGAGTGATGAGGAGTCAGCAATTCCCGCTTTGTAGCTAGAAGCAGACTTCGGAAGTCTTTGAAAACGCATTTATTGGCGAAATAGGTCACTGGAGACTTCCGAAGTCTTGACATTTCCTCATACCGGGAATTGCTGATGAGGAGTGACCGCTTACGACTAATTTGCTAATAGCTTGTCCGATTAAATACGCTCGGTCCAATTTGGATGAGCGTATTTTTCTTTAACCAGGGTTTCGGCGCGGGCGAGTTCGGCAGCGGTGAGTTCGGCCGGTTTCAGAACCAAGTTTAGGCTTTGGCTGAATGCGCATGTAAAGGCCGCCGCGGCTTCGTCCCATGGAATGCTGCGTCCTGTGATTGCTTCTGCCGTGGTGGCGCGGGCCAATAAACGTTTGGCTGCTGTGGAGCGATAGTTATCGTTCGGAAAGGTCAGTGCCTGGGTTATGCGAGCCAAGTCGCCGTGGAGGGGTAGTGTTCCGTGCTGCAGCACGCCAGCCTTTTTACGAGTTTGTGCGCTGCCAATCATTTTTTTGCCCTGAACTGTGATTTCGTAATTCGATGGGGTTTCGAAGCACACCGCATCGGGCTGATTTTTATCGCTCTGTGTGTCGTGAGGGTTGGATAAAACCTCAGCAGGTATTTCGAGCAGGTGCAAAGCTTGCAGCAGGGCCTGCGACAATCGTCTGTAGCTATCCAGTACACTACCGGCCAGGTGCGGCTCGTTTTTGGGGCCCGTGATGGAGTAGGTCAATTCGTCGGTGTGCAGGATGGCGCGTCCACCGCTGAGACGGCGGACCACGTGCCAGCCGCGGGTGGATAAGCGCGCTTGATCAACGTCGCTGAACGGCTGCGCATAGCCAAGCGAGAGGCAGGCTGGTGACCAGGCATAAAGGCGCAAAGTCGGACCAACGTCGCCTCGGCCAATTGCTTCTAATATAGCTTCATCAACGGCCATGTTCCAGGCCCCGCAGGCGGGGTTAGTCTTGATCAAACGCCAGGTGGTGGGTGAGTGTGTCATAACACAAATTATAAACGACTTTGGAGTAGGTGACCGAGTGACCGATGAAGAAACCGTGGTTCTCGTGTATAATTTTTTCATTGAAAAATTAATGAAACAGAAGCAACTTCTAAAAAATTGGGGCAATCGATTCGCTTTGCGTGCTTCGCATGCACGCCTTTGACGTGGTGAGCAAGCCTCGAATAAATTCGATGGCTTCTCCGAAGTATCGAGAAGACAAAAACAGGAGATAAAATGACCGTACCCTATTGGGTTCAAGATGCTGTGTTCTATCAAATATTCCCCGACCGTTTCGCCAACGGTGATGTTCGCAACGACCCACCCAACGTGCATCCGTGGGGGTCGGAACCGACAGTTTGGAATTTCATGGGCGGCGATTTGCGTGGTGTCATTCAGCATTTTGATTATCTTCTGGATTTGGGAATTACGGCAATTTATTTCAACCCCATTTTTCTGGCCACCTCTAACCATCGCTACAATATCAGCGATTACTATCGGATCGATCCTAAATTGGGCGACATGGATGATTTTCGAGCCTTGCTGGAAGTTGCTCATCGCAACGATGTACGTGTAATTGTCGACGGAGTCTTCAATCATTGTGGGCGTGGTTTTTTTGCCTTCAACGATGCTCTGGAGAATGGCGAACACTCGCCTTATAAAGATTGGTTTCATATCAGCGAATTCCCGGTCAATGGGTATGACGAATCCAAACCGGGGAGATACAAAGCCTGGTGGAACTTTCGCAGCTTACCTAAGTTCAACACAGATAATCCGGCTGTGCGCAATTACATTTTCGATGTGGCTCGATATTGGATAGAACAGGGTGCTGATGGTTGGCGATTAGATGTGCCCAATGAAATCGACGATGATACTTTTTGGGCCGAATTCCGCCACGTAGTCAAGAGTACCAATCGGGAAGCCTATATATTCGGTGAGATTTGGGAAGCTGACCCCCGTTGGGTGGGGGATCATCATTGCGATGGTCTGATGAATTATCCTGTTCGTGAAGCCTTGATGAAATTTTTGCAGGGAGAAGAAACCGCCTGTGAATTTGCCGATCGCGTGGAAGGCTTGCTCGAACGTTACCCGCGTGAAAATGTTTATGCCATGTATGTGCCTTTAGGCTCGCATGACACCGAGCGGTTGATGACGCTGTTGGGTGAGGATATTGGTAAAGTGAAGTTGGCCTTCGCTTTCCAGTTTGCCTATCCCGGTGCCCCGGCGATTTATTATGGTGATGAGGTTGGTATGAAGGGTGGCAAAGACCCAGATTGCCGCCGTGCTTTCCCCTGGGATCGCGAGGAGCAGAACGAGGAACTGAGATCGTGGGTGAAACGGCTAATCTCTTTGCGGAAGCGCATGCCATCTTTGCGTCGAGGCGAGTATCAGCATGTATTCATCGACCGGAAGCGATGCACTTATGCCTTTGCGCGTGTGTTGGGAGATGAGGTTGTGTTGGTTGTACTCAACGCCAGTTCCTCGCGGCGACATCTACGTTTACCGGTGGATGCGTTGGGTTGGAATGATGGCCGCATAGTGCGTGATTTGCTGGGGACAAAAGAATATATTGTCTCCGGTGATGAATTGATAGTGACTTTAAAACCCTGGGGAGGTATTTGGGTTGGATGAGTAGATATGGTAAAATTGGGGCGGTTTTGAAGAAATGTTTTTTGAGCATCCCTGATGGAGACGTTTCATGGGGTGCTTTGTTATGTAAGTTGCGTTCTGAAAAGTGATCATTCACCCCCCCCTCTCTTGTTACCATGCTCTGGCGTGGTAACACATATCCCTAACGCTCCGCGTTGATGCAGAGCGTCCCAGCATCTGTGCCAACGCGGGCGCTTAGAAGTGTGCTGCGCGAAGCATTGGTACGAGGGGGGCGAGGAACGCCTACTCTGAAAAGAATAAAATTCGATATATTTAGTTTGGAGGTATAAATGTCAAAAAAGAAATGGGTTTATCTGTTCTCTGAAGTGGAACAGGCTGAAAAATATACTGGAAATTGGGATGGCGTTCGCGGACTCTTGGGTGGTAAAGGTGCAAACCTGGCCGAAATGGCACGTATTGATATCCCGGTTCCCCCTGGATTTACCGTCACAACCGAGGCTTGCAATGCTTATCTTGCTGCCGGTGATGAATTCCCTGAGGGGATGTGGCAGCAAGAACTGGAAGCACTAAAAGACACCGAAGCCAGAACCGGCAAGAAATTTGGTGATGCTAAAAATCCTCTCTTGTTATCATGCCGCTCAGGCGCGGTTCAATCCATGCCTGGCATGATGGATACTGTTCTCAACATTGGTCTTAATGATGAGACTGTTGAAGGTGTCATCAACCTGACAGGCGATGAGCGTTTTGCTTACGACTCCTATCGCCGCCTGGTGCAGATGTTTGGCTCCGTTGTGCTTGGTATCCCTGATGAAGCTTTCGAAGAAGCTTTGGACGCGGCTAAAAAAGAAAAGGGCCTTGCCCTGGACACAGATTTGAGCGCAGATGATCTAAAGGAATTGACACAATCCTTCCAAGAAATCACTCTTGAACACAAAGGCTTTGATTTTCCTCAAGACCCTTTGGAGCAACTGCGTTTGGCCACCGATGCGGTCTTTGGCTCATGGAACGTCAAGCGAGCGATCGATTACCGCAACGCTGCCGGCATTCCTCATGACTTGGGCACGGCAGTTAATGTCATGACCATGGTCTTTGGCAATATGGGCGAAAACTCCGGTACGGGAGTGGCCTTTACTCGCAACCCATCCACAGGCGAGAAAAAAGTTTGGGGTGAGTATCTCATGAACGCCCAAGGTGAAGACGTTGTTGCGGGTCTCCGTAACGCGGCAGATGTTGCCAAGATGGTTAATGAACTTCCTGAAGCCTACGCTGAATTTATAGACGTATGCGAAAAACTTGAGAAGCATTACCGAGAGGTGCAGGATGTCGAATTCACCATTGAGCGCGGCAAACTTTGGATGCTGCAAACTCGAAATGGGAAACGAACTGCCGCGGCGGCTGTTAAAATCGCTGTTGATTTGGCCAATGAAGGTTTGATTTCGAAAGAAGAAGCTGTTTCCCGCGTCGAACCCGAACAGGTTGACACCCTTTTGCATCCTCAATTTGTGCCTGAAGCCAAGCAAAACGCCCAAGAAGAAGGCAAGATGTTTGCTACCGGCGTGAATGCATCACCTGGCGCGGCGGTTGGACGTGTGTACTTCGATGCTGATACTGCTGAAGCCAAGTCCAAAGAAGAAGGCCAAGATGTGATTATGGTGCGCCCCTTCACCAAGCCGGACGATGTCCATGGTATGCTTGCTTCCAAGGGCATTCTTACCAGTGAGGGCGGTGCCACCTCACACGCTGCTGTTGTTGCGCGTCAGTTTGGAATTCCTTGTGTTGTAGGTGCTTCTGACGTTGTTATTAATCAAGAAAAACGACAATTGACCGCTGGTGGAGTTACAGTAAAAGAAGGCGGTTATATTTCTGTTGATGGAACCAGCGGTGAAGCCTTTGTAGGAAAAGTTGATGCAGTTGCTCCCAACCTGGAAGAGCAAACCGAGGTGATGGAACTGCTTGAGTGGGCTGATGAAATTTCTGCCACCGAAGGTACCCGTGACTTCCCCGAAGGCTGGCCGACGAGAGGGTTGCAAGTTTGGGCCAACGCCGATTACCCCGAAGATGCCCGCCGCGCGCGTTCTTATGGCGCCCAGGGTATTGGCTTATGCCGAACCGAGCACATGTTCTTCGAGCCTGAGCGTCTGCCAGTGGTGCAGGATATGATCCTGGCCGATACGAGCGAGAAGCGAAATGCTGCTCTGGACAAACTGATGCCCTTCCAACGAGACGACTTCGACGGTCTTTTCGAAGCCATGACTGGCTTGCCCGTGATCGTGCGTTTGATCGATCCCCCGCTGCACGAGTTCATGCCCGATGAGCACGCGCTGCTCGAGCAGGTCATCGAAAATCGAATTAATAATGAGAAGGATGCAGAAGCAGAAGACCTACTTGTCAGCATTCAGGCCATGCACGAGAGTAACCCAATGATGGGATTGCGCGGTGTGCGTCTGAGTGTGGTGATGCCCGAAATCGTGAGCATGCAGGTGCGAGCCATCTTCGAAGCTGCTGCTGACGTCAAGCTGCGCGGCTTTGATCCCCACCCTGAGGTTATGATCCCATTGACCGGGCATGTTAATGAGCTGCATTTCATCCAGCCCAAGTTGGAAAAAATTGCTGCTGATGTAATGGCAGAGAAAGGCGTCGAATTCGAATATAAATTCGGCACCATGATCGAAATCCCGCGCGCCGGCCTGACAGCCGACCAGATCGCCGAGACGGCCGAGTTCTTCTCCTTCGGCACCAACGACCTGACTCAGTTCACCTTCGGCTACAGCCGTGACGATGCCGAGCGCAACTTCCTGGTCAAATATGTCGAAGATGGAATTTTACCCGAGAATCCCTTCCAAACTATTGATCGCGATGGCGTCGGTCAATTAATGGATATCACCGTGAAGAAAGGCCGCTCTACTCGCATCGAGCTGGAATGTGGCATCTGTGGCGAGCACGGCGGCGACCCCAACTCGATTGAGTGGTGTCACCTGATTGGCCTCAACTACGTGAGCTGTTCCCCCTTCCGTGTGCCTATTGCCCGCTTGGCAGCTGCTCATGCGGCTCTAAAGCATCGGGACAACTGACCGTTTCCTCGTAAAGCGAAACAAATAAACAAATCAAAAAGCCATCGCCTTGGCAAAGGCGATGGCTTTTTTTATAACCGTTCACTCCTCCCCGTCACTTGCAACTTTCTGAGGCAAAATTCTGGGGCAGGATTTTTGAACGCACGATTTGCAAGCGGATACTGAGCGGATTGCTTCGCTTTGCGTACCTTCGGTATTGCATGCCTTGCTTTGCATGCCTTGCTTTGCATGCCTATGGCAATGGCAATGGCAATGGCAACGGCAAGCGAATGTGCTGTGACTCATCCGCTAATCCGTTACTCATCCGCTTACCAGCTCAGCATGCGGTGGGAATGTGATCCCGCTCTACTCCCTCAACGATTTTTTGTTACGTGGTACTAATCTTTTTCTACAAAGGAATATCCTGCCTCGATAGCCCGAAAGTTCATCGACAGTGTCTTGCGATGCCTTTCGGGGATGTGTTCATCCAGAGATTGTTTGACATTTTCCAGTGTTAGAATGGGTTTGAGCTTGACCATTGCGCCGACCATGACCATGTTGGCTAACCGCGCCATGCCAATCTTTTCGGCAATCTCGTTAGCTGGAAGAAAAACCGAGTTGAGGTCTTGACGTTCTGTTCTCCTATTGATCAAGGATGAATTTGCTACTAATACGCCATTTGGTGGAATGAGAGACTCATATTTATCCAGTGAAGGCAAATTGAGGGCGATGACGATATCTGGCTTTCGCACCAGGGGTGAGCCGATGGCTTCGTCCGAAATGATGACGGTACAGTGAGCGGTGCCGCCGCGCATTTCTGGGCCATACGAAGGGATCCAGGTGACTTCGAAGCCATTATCCATGGCTGCGTAAGCCAACACTTGTCCGGCAAACAACGTCCCCTGACCACCAAAGCCTGAAATCACAATGCTTGTTTCTTTCATGTTTTACTTGCTCCTTAGTTTTCTAGCTCTGGATTGACTTTGTAGTCACCCAATGGGAAGACAGGAATCATTTGCTCGGCAATGAAATCAAGAGCCTTCTGCGCGCTTAATTTCCAATTGGTTGGGCATGAGGAGAGTAACTCCACCATCGAGAAACCCAAACCGCGTTCTTGTGTTTCGAACGCTAAGCGGATGGCTTTCTTTGCCTTGCGGATGTGTTTGACATCGTGCAAACTGCGGCGGGCGATATACCCCGCTCCTTCCATGTTGGCCAATATCTCCGCCATCTTGACGGGAAAACCAGCTAATTCCACATCACGTCCATAGGGTGAAGATGTCGTTTTCATGCCGGGAAGTGTGGTTGGGGCCATTTGTCCACCGGTCATGCCGTAGATGGCATTATTGATGAAGATTACGCTGATGTTTTCGCCTCGAGCGGCTGCGTGCATAATTTCAGCTATACCGATAGAAGCCAAGTCGCCGTCTCCCTGATAGGTAAAGACCGTGTTTTTGGGCAATACTCGCTTGATGCCCGTAGCCATGGCCGGGGCGCGGCCGTGGGCGGCTTCAACGAAATCCATATTAAAGTAATTATATGCAAATACCGAGCATCCAACCGGCGCGACACCGATGGATTTTTCGCGTAAACCCATCTCGTCGATGACTTCCGCTACCAGGCGATGAGCGACGCCGTGTGTGCATCCCGGGCAGTAGTGGGTGGTTGCATCAGTCAGGGATTCTGGGCGTTGATAAACAGTTTTGGCTTTTATATTCATTGTTTGCCTCCCTCGACAATCTTCTCTAAACGGGACAGCCATTGTTCTCGCGCATTCCCATTGACTTTATCTGTGTTTTTTACAACCCGGTGAATTTCGTCCAAGATTTCATCCGGTAAAGGTGTTATACCTCCCAATCGCCCATAGAACTCGACGGGCACGCGTCCCTGCACGATGGCTTGAACATCATCGAGCATCATGCCTGTGTTCATCTCGACAACCAGGATGCGTTGAACTTGTTTAGATATTTCTTCGACGCGTTTCTTTGGAAAGGGAGCCAATGTGATCGGGCGGAGTAAACCAACTTTGATGCCTTCCTGGCGAGCAATCTTTATTGCCGATGAAGCTACTCGACCAGAGGTGCCGAAACCAATGACGGCAAATTCGGCATCTTCCATATTTTGTTCTGTATAGCGGACTTCGTTTTTCTCGATTTCCATCCAGCGTTTGAGCAAACGTATGTTGGTGATTTCCTCGTCCACGGGGTCAATGTAGATTGATGTGAGGATATTTGGATCGCGATCCTTGGCGCCTCTAACAGCCCAATCGGGAGCATCTTTTGGAAGCTCGCGCATGGGCGGCAGTTCGGCGGGTTCCATCATCTGACCCATGTTGCCGTCTGCGACAACGTGAACCATGCAGCGGTATTTCTCGGCCAGTTCGAAGGCCAGAGCAATTTGGTCAACGGCTTCTTGCACACTGGCCGGGGCCAGTACAATGGGGAAATAATCCCCGTGCCCCCCCCCTTTGACCATCTGGTTATAATCGCCTTGCGAAGGGGCAATATTGCCCAGGCCGGGGCCGCCGCGCATTATGTTGACGACTACAGCGGGTACTTCGGTCCCCGCGATATAAGAAATCCCTTCCATCATCAGGCTGACCCCGGGGCTGGATGATGCTGTCATCACGCGCTTGCCTGTGCAAGCGGCGCCATATACCATGTTGATGGCTGCCACTTCACTTTCGGCTTGAACATAAGCTCGGCCAAGCTCTGGCATACGCCTGGCCATGTGTTCCAGGAATTCGGTCGATGGGGTAATCGGGTAGCCGAAAAAACCTTCACACCCAGCTCGGATAGCAGCTTCGGCGAAGGCTTCGTTCCCTTTGAGTAATTGTTTTGTCACGGTGCGGTACCTCCTGCAGATAGGCTCGTTTTTCGTTTTTGGATTACTTCACGATATACAGCAATAGCAGCATCCGGACATACGACGGCACAGATACCACATCCCGTACATCCATCATCGATCAACTGGGCCGGATGATACCCTTTTGGTGTGAGGTGTTCCATGTCTAGTGCGATGACACCTTTTGGACACGCACTGACGCATAATTCACACCCTTTGCAGTAGAGTTCGTCTACTTCGATCCAACCTTTTACAGGCATTTAGCTACTCCTTTTAGTCTTGAGATAGGAGTATCTTCTAAAAAAATCGAGGTGGTTTGTAGGCCGGAATGGTATTCCGACTGCTGGATTAGCAATCCGGCTTATTTACCCCGAAATAATGAGAAGATACAGATAGAATAACTTG
>JAYELX010000477.1:0-10013 GCA_034717875.1 Chloroflexota bacterium
TGCTAATTCGCGAAATTCGATGCCAATACTCTTTCTACCCCGTAAAATCCTAAAGAGCCTTATTTAAATACCACCAATTTTTCCATGATTCCGGATCACTGACTTGTTGGACATAGTCCAGAATCGCCTTGCCATCTAACGCATAGAGCGGGTGGCACGAAGTTGGCGCAGCCCCGTTTGGTGCAAGAACCACCGCGTCAACTATGGGCGCGACCAGATCGGCCTGCGAGAGTTCGGGCGCGATTTTCTCGGCTGTGACGATGACGGTTTTTGCAGTCAGGGCTAGTTCTTCGTCAACGCCCTTGTTTTTGCCGATTTGAGCGTTACCTTCGACGTCGGATTGCAGCGCGTGGATTATGGCAATGTCTGGCTGGATGGCGGGGAAGGCCATCAACTCCTCGCCGCTGTACGGGTCTGCGATTGTGCGGACGTCGGGGCGCAGTTTGGGCAGGTCTGTGCCTATCCAGCCGCGTCCGGGCATGAAACCAATCCCGGCCATTTGAGCGCGCAAGCCGAAGGCCAAACTAGCCTCGCTTTCTTCGAGTATCTCTATCTCTCCGCGGTTGGCGTGATACGTGAACATGGGCGCAAGCCCGAAAATTTCCAAGCCGAAATAGCAGCTGCGCACGCGCTTGATCATGCCCGCACCAACCAGCAAGTCGCTCTCCAGCCCGGCGGTGAATGCCAGCAGTGTGAGTCCCCGCGGCTTACCCGTTTCTTGGAATCGCTGCAGCAGGGCGCGCGTAAAAGCCATTGGACGGCGGTAGAGCGTCATCCCGCCCAGCGCCAGCATATCGCCGCTTTTTACCAGATCGGCGGCTGCTTGGATTGAAATTAGTTTTTTGTTCATTTTTATCGTTTTTTGCTAGTAATGATACACCAGCAATTCACGTTTCGACTAAAACCAGACTTTGGAAGTCTTCGGATGCCTTTTTGTTAGCGAAATATGTCGTTCGAGACTTCCGAAGTCTTGCCTCTTCTTCATAATATCGGGAATTGCTGATGATACACGCCATCCGCTAATCCGTTATCTATCCGCTGACCAATTACCGAGTTGTGCGGCGGGAATCCCCTACGGGGACGCAAAGCGTAGAATCCCGCCCTACGATTACTCCACTTCGGATTGTTCGATTTGGTTAGGGTGATGAAAGTCGCGCATGATCCCAAAACTCTGGCACGATTTGGGGCAGGTTGTGTAATTTTATTAACACCCGGTCGGCAGCGGATTTGGCCTCATTTTTCCCCACCAGCACGGTGAAGAAACCAAGATCACGCGCCGCGGCCAGGTTGTGTTCGGAATCATCCAGCAGAGCACACGTTTGGGGGTCAGAATCCTCTATCAATTCCAGGGCTTTTTGATAGGCTTCCTGTTGAGGCTTGCAATAGGGCTGCATAGCCCACACATCAACGATGCCCTCGAAACAATCTTCAATATTTAATTTAGCCAGTACCCGTTGGGTATGTTCGAGATCGGAATTTGTGAAGACCCAGCGCCGCATTGGGATGCTGAGCAGCATTTCACGCAGGCGGGGGTCGGGCTGCAGATAATCGTCCAGCGGCAAGTCGTGCACGAAATTGAGATAATCGACGGCGTCAACATCGAAATGGGCTTGCAGACCTTTTAACGTAGTACCGTAGCGAATGTAGTACTGGTGGCGTAATTTTGGGATTTCATCAAAAGATAGGTTCATCCGCTCATGCAGGTATAAGTCAATGCGCTCGCGGATGGCCGCCCAAAGCCCATTGGATTCGGGGTAGAGTGTGGAGTCGAGATCGAAAAAGATAGTGCGTAGTTTCATTTTTGGTTAAGTAGATCGGATTGGCGTACTTGTTCACTTCCCCATCTAAATCCTCCCCCAAAGGGAAAGGAAGCTGTCCCCTCTCCCTTTGGGAGAGGGTTAGGGTGAGGGTGTAAGGCAAGGGATTGAATGATTATGCTGTTTGTCGGGTCGTATTGTACTCGTTCTGCGGATTGGGGCAAGGGGTTCGGGTTCGCTTACTACAGCAATCGCATTATGGAAAAACAATTATCTCATTCAAGGGATAGCGATGGTCTCAGACCGAGCGATGGATGCGTACCCGTTCGGTCGGAGACCTTCACTATCATAAAGGTTCGCTGCCCATTTCACATTTTCTAATGCTATAATTTACTCAGCAATTCCCGCTTTGTAGCTAGAAGCAGACTTCGGAAGTCTTTGAAAACGCATTTATTGGCGAAATAGGTCACTGGAGACTTCCGAAGTCTTGACATTTCCTCATAACGGGAATTATTGTAATTTACTTGTCTCTGCGTTGAAATTTAAGAGCAAATCGTATTCCCTCAATGCTCCGCTCTACAGTCCTCCGATAGTGACTTATGCCCATAAAAATACTGCCCGATGAAATTGCATCCCAGATCGCAGCCGGAGAAGTTGTCGAAAGGCCGGCCTCCGTAGTCAAAGAACTGGTCGAAAACGCGCTCGATGCTGATGCCACCCACATAGTTATAAGCGTGGATGGAGCCGGAAAAAAACTAATCGAGGTTGCCGATAATGGCTGCGGGATTCCTGCCGACGAGATACCCATATCTGTCGCCAGACACGCCACAAGCAAATTGGCCTCCACCGCAGACCTTTTTCGCATAGCCACTCTGGGCTTCCGCGGCGAAGCATTGGCCTCGATTGGCTCCGTTTCCCGCATGACGATTACGTCTCGAACACGAGAAGCCAAAACAGGAACCAGAATGCGCGTGGATGGCGGCCATGCTGACAAACCTCAGCCCATTGGCGCGCCCGCCGGGACATTGATCCGCGTCGAGAATCTTTTTTATAACGTCCCCGCCCGGCTGAAATTTCTCAAAACCGATCGCACCGAACGGCGGCACATCAAAACCCTGGTAACCCGCTACGCTCTGGCATATCCCCACGTGCGTTTTCAACTGCGTCTCGGCAACCGCCAGGCCCTGCAAACCAGCGGCAATGGAGATCACCGTGAGGTCTTGGCCACGCTTTACGGCGCCGATACAGCCCGCCAGATGATCGAAGTAATTGCTCAGTTCGAAGACCTAAAAATTAGCGGCTACACCAGCCCTCCGTCCGTTACTCGATCCAACCGGCGCGAGATAATCTTCTTCGTCAACGGTCGCCCGGTGCAGGATTTTGCATTGAAGACCGCACTTGTCAAAGCCTATCACACCCTGCTGATGGTGGGGCGATACCCCATGGCGACTTTATTTTTGGAGATGCCGCCGGAAGAAGTGGATGTCAACGTTCATCCGACCAAGGCCGAAGTCCGTTTTCGTGATCGCAGTGAAATTTTTCGGGGGGTGGGACGCGCGGTGCGGCGCGCCCTACTGGCCCATACGCCGGTTCCCGAAGTGGACGAATTGAGCGAACGGATGCGGAGAAGCAGAACTCCCTTTAGTGGGGATACCGTTTCCCGCGGCATTGATCCAGCCTGGGGCATGGCCGCCGATGCGCAAATTGATCACGGTCAGCGCGCCGATGCTGGCAGCCAACAATCATTTCCCGAGACAAATGTGCCCCTGCTGCGTTTGGTGGGGCAGGTGGCAACCACATATCTAGTTGCCGAAGGCCCCGACGGATTATATCTGATAGACCAACACGCCGCCCACGAGCGGGTTCTCTTCGAGCAATTTATGGCCGCGCGCGGTGACAAAATCGCCGCTCAAACCTTGCTGGAACCGGTCTCCGTTGATCTATCTTCTGCCGATGCCGACAGGCTCGAAGAGCAGCTGCCCGTGCTGGATAGTTTGGGCTTTCAAGTTGAGCCTTTCGGACGCAACGCTTTTCTAGTCCGAGCAATTCCCGCGTTGCTGGAGGGGATCAACCCCGCCGCGGCCTTGCGCGTTTTGGTGGAAGATTTCGAAGAAGATGAGGCCCCGTTGGAAAATGAAATCGAAGCAAAAATCATCGCCCGAGTTTGTAAACGTGCTGCCGTCAAAGGCGGGCAAGTTCTCTCGCATGAGGAGCAAAAGACCCTGCTGCGTGATTTGGAATCCTGCCAATCGCCGCGCACATGCCCCCACGGGCGCCCAACCATGATCCATCTCTCGGTGGATTTGCTGGAGCGTCAATTTGGACGTAAAGGCGCGCGGTGATGCGGAAGGTAATAACTCTCTGCGTCAAAACCGATAAGAATTAACGCAGAGTCGCAGAGGCGCGGAGCCGCGGAGAAAAACAAAAAAGGAAGGCATCCTCATGAATGAATTCTTCAAAAACATATTAATACGACTTCGAGAAATCTTCGATCCGGAAATTATGGGGACAAAAGCGGCGGATTTGGTCGCGAATCTACTCGTTGCCATAATTATATTTGCTGCTTTCTATCTCGGATGGATTGTCGTTCGGCTGGCATTGAAGCAATTCTACCGACGTTCAGACCTTGATGAAACCGCACAGGCATTCACCAGTACAATTTTTAAATACACTATCTTGCTAGTTGGCGGTGTTAACGCCTTGTCTGCTGTTGGTATCGACACTGCCGGATTAGTAGCCTCACTTGGAATCGCCGGTATTACCATTGGTTTTGCTGCTCGGGATGCGTTTTCGAATCTTATCTCTGGGATATTGATTTTCATGGACCGACCTTTTGTGATTGGCGATCTTGTCGAGGTGGGAGGAAATTATGGTCGTGTGGATCAGATCACGTTGCGGTCAACGCGCATCGTCACACCGGATGGCAAAATGCTGGCAGTGCCTAATACCGAAATAATCAATACAACTGTGTCATCGTATACGAATGTTCCCCACCTTCGCATCGATATAAGTATCACTATTGGCGTCGAAGAGGATATCAACCAGGTGCGCCAGATTTTATTAAAATTGATTCAAAGCAACCCGGACTTTATGGAATCCCCACTACCTCGTGTTATTGTGACACAGCTCAATGATTACAATGTGGCTATCGAATTGCAAGCATGGATAGAAGACGAAAGATCACACGTAGAGAAACGTTCAGAATTAAGAGAGAAGGTCTTCAACGTTTTGAACGCAGCCGGTGTCGAAATGCCTTTCGAGACGATACAGTTAACGCCGCTGGAAGTGAGACTATCTGATCGAGATTCGTAACTGCAATGGATAGCGATGGTCTTCGCGGAGCATGCCCCTGGGTACCGACCGGGCGGTGTGTGCATATCCGTTCGGTCGTGAGACCTTCACTATCTGTAAAAGGTGATGGCGATGGTCTTCGGTAACTAAATATGGATAGCGATGGTCTTCGCGGAGCATGCCCCTGGGTACCGACCGAGCGGCGTGTGCGTATCCGTTTGGTCATGAAACCGCCCTACAGGAAATATCACAACGAGAGAAAAAATGCAAGCAATCTGGTTGGAAAATCAAACCTTAAGTTGTCGGGATGATCTCCCCAAGCCCGAACCCTCACCGGGGGAGGCCTTGATGCGCTTACGCCTGGCCGGGATTTGCAGCACCGACCTGGAGATGGCCCGAGGCTACTATCCGTTCACCGGGGTGCTGGGGCACGAGTTTGTCGGTGACGTGGTCGCAACCCCCGATGATCCATCCTGGCTGGGAGCGCGCGTTGTGGGCGAGATCAACGTCGTTTGCGGGCAATGCTGGCATTGTCGGGCTGGGCGTCCGACCCATTGTGTGCATCGCAAAGTGCTGGGACTGAAAGGGCGAGACGGCGCATTTGCCGAATTCTTGACCCTCCCTCTGGAGAATCTGCACCGCGTGCCTGATTCCGTCCCTGATGAGATGGCCGTATTCACCGAACCGCTGGCTGCCGCATTTGAGATTCAAACGCAGGTGCATATTTGTTCCACAGATAGCGTTTTGATTGTTGGCGCCGGGCGTCTCGGGCAACTGCTCGCCCAAACCCTAGCAATGACCAGCTGCAAATTAAGCGTTGTTGTGCGCCACGATTACCAACGTGAGATTCTAACTCGCCGGGGGATTACCAGCATATCGGAGCATGAAGTTCCAAGCGGAAAGATGGACATTGTTGTCGATGCAACCGGTTCGCCCGGGGGCTTCAAATTGGCTCGGCGCGCGGTGCGTCCACGCGGCACATTGGTGGTCAAAAGCACCTACGCCAGCGATTTGCAAATAGATTTTTCTTCGATCGTGGTGGATGAAATCAAGATAGTCGGGTCACGCTGCGGCCCCTTCGCCCCGGCCCTGCGGGCGCTGGAGCTTGATCAGGTTGACCCAACGCCTTTGATAATGGCTCGTTACTCTCTCTCTGATGGCTTGGCCGCATTCGAACATGCGGCGAAACCGGGAGTTTTCAAGATTCTGTTGTACCCTGAGGATTGAGGGGATGGGGGGCTAGGTTTGTTGTATTTGCAAAAACACCCGCGTCGGTTGGCGGCGAATTTGTTTGCGAAATCCACGCAGGTGGATTTTGCGGGCCAGCCTCGAATTTATTCGATGGCCCGCCGGTTCCCCTCGTGGCGGGGGGAGAGTCTTTCGGCTTCCCCCCGTAGTGGGGGGACTGAGGGGGGTGTTTTTAACGACGCCGAGATCCCAGCGGCAAATGGATGCTGAACGTCGTGCCAACGTCAACTTCGCTTTCGATCTCGATAACTCCCCCGTGCCCTTCTACAATTCGTTTGACAATTGCGAGACCCAGCCCGGTGCCCGAGGCGTGTTTTTCGGCTCCCGGAACGCGGTAAAATTTCTCGAAAAGTTTGCGCTGGTGTGTTTCGGAAACACCGATACCGGTATCCCTTACACAGATTTTAACTTCGTCGGGAGATGTCGCCGTTTCGAGAATTATATCTCCCCCTGGGGGCGTGTATTTGATCGCGTTGCTCAACAAATTGAGAACCGCTTGCTTGATTTTATCTCGATCCCCGTGGAGCGTAGGAATATCTGTAGAAATCGAGCTTTCGAAGCTCAAATTGCTTTGTTCTGCTTGCTTGTGGACAAGAGCAACGCATTCATTTAATACATCTGTGAGATCAAAGGGCTGGATGCGGAATTGAATGCGTCCTGATTCGAGGCGGGCGATATGTAGAAAATCGTCGGCCATATCAGAAAGTCGGTGTACCTCTCCGTAGATGCTATCGGCAAATTCCAGCTTCTTTTCTTTTGAAACCTTGGGATGCATGATCAGGTCTGTGGCCGTGAATAATGCCGACAACGGTGTACGCAACTCGTGTACGAATTCAGCGATCAGATCGGATTGTTGGAATAATCGTGAATTCTCGATGGCCACGGCAGCCTGCGCCCCCAGCGTCATCAGGATTTCTTGATCTCCTGGCGTAAATAGCCCCGATTTTTTATTGATTGCCTCCAGCACCCCGGTGATTTTATTTCTTGCAATCAAAGGCACGCCCAGGAGGGATTGTGTGGGCGCAATGATGGCTTTGTTTATAATTTTAAAGTGACGTTTATCTTGTTGGACTTCGTTGATGATGATAGGTTGACGGTTCTGGACGATCCAACCAGCGATGCTATTTTCCACCGGCACAATCAGGCCGCGCATGAGCGGCTCTTTGAGGTTAGTGGTTACCTGGAAATGCAGCTTTCCCGACTGTTGATCGTAGAGAAGTATCGACGCGGCTTCAGCGTCCGACAACTCGGCCGCGGCTTGGACGATGCGATTGAGAAGAATATCTAAATCAAGAGTGGATGCCAAGTCACGAGATATCGAGATGAGTTTTTGACATTGAGATAGTTGTGTATCGTCAGTTGAATTAATCATTGATTATCTTGGATACAATCGAGGGGAGAATTTCAGCCACATCGCCAGCGAGAACAACGGCAGCTTCTTTGTCTACGTAAGTGGGGGTTTTATTGATTACCAAAACCGCAGCTCCATTTTTGATGGCCCGCGTCGGCAACCCGGCAACGGGCATTACGACAAGCGACGAACCGGCCACGATGATCAGGTCGCAAGTATCGCAGGCCTTTCTGGCTTCCAGCCAGGTTTTTGCGGGAAGTTGTTCCTCGAACAGAACGGCGTCAGGTTTTAGTATCCGCCCACAAGCTGGGCAGCGGGGAATTATGCCGTCTTTGACGTAAGGGGCAATATACTTGTCTGATTGATATTGCTGGTAACAGCCGATACAAGAAAGGGTGTTTAGGCCCCCATGCACTTCGAGCACATTCCGAGCGCCGGCGCGCTGATGCAGCCCGTCAATATTCTGCGTGATGGTGGCTTGGATGTAGCCTCTTTTCTCCAATTGTGCCATAGTGATATGGGCAGGATTAGGCTGTGCCGTGAACATCTGTCTGACCAGTGGGCGCAGCCATTCGAAAAATCGCTCCGGGTTGCGTCGAAAGCTTGTCAGCGATGCTACCTCCATGGGATTGAAGCGAGTCCACAACCCGCTGCCCGCCGAGCGAAAATCCGGTATCCCTGACGGGGTTGAGCTGCCCGCCCCGGTCAGTGCAACCGCGTGGTGCGCTTCTTTTATTAATTGGGCGGCTTTGTGGATATCTTGATCCGAAGGGCGAGTTGTCATGAAGGCTATGTGGATGTATTGAACTATATCAGTGCTTTAGCCAGCTTCTTGAATTGCTCTGCTGTAAGGCTGTTGGGTTGTTGTATCACCATGGGTACACCGCTTTCCCTGGATTTGTATGCCAGGTCTGGCGCTGGTGTAATAACGGTGGTGACATCGTTTTTAAGCTCATTTTTGACATCTGTCCAACTCATTTGTAGACTTGAGCGGATCCGATTGACAACTACTGCGCGAATCCGTCCCTTGCCAATTCCAAGTTCGTACATATCATTGACTAGAGTTCGCGTTTGACGAATATTATATGGGGATGGCTCGACGACGATTATGAATTCATCACAATATTCGAGAACGGATTGTGTCACGGGAGGCAATGCCGGGCCAAGATCAAGTAGAACATATTTAGAAATAAATGGGAGGTGTCCGGCAATTGTTTTGAAATTTTCGAGTTTATTAATGAGGATTGCATCGCGCGGCCGCGAAGGAGACATCAACAAATAGATGCCTGAGTGATGAGAGATTAGTTTCCTTTTTATGTTTGTGGTTGAAATGGCATCTTTTTTCAGTAATTGTGACAATCCATTGGGGGTGTTGTATCCCAAACCTAAACCAATGTCGCTGTTACCTGGGCGGAAATCTGCTACGGTGACAGTTTCTTTGGTAAGTTGGAAAATGGTGGTGCCTAAATTCACGGCGACAGACGAAACGCCTAGCCCACCCTTCGCCGATAATATACCAATCATGAAACCGCGTGATTGAGTAGAGGCAGCAATTCCTTGCTGGGCGCTTGGGGCGCGCTTGAGCAAGGCTTTCACCTGGGCCAGTAATTCCCGTGGCTGTGTGGGCTTGGTCAAATAAGCATCAGCGCCAGCCTCGAGGCCTTCTACTTTGTCGTCCACTTGCGACTTGGCTGTGAACATAATGATGGGGATTAGCTTTGTGCTTTCATTGGATCGAAGCTCACGGGCAACTTCGTAGCCGCTCATCTTGGGCATCATTACATCCAGCAAGATCAAATCAGGAAGTTCATCCAGTGCTTTTTGAATAGCGCGCTCTCCATTGTGGGCTGCGCTGATTTCATAGCCTTGACGTTCGAGCATAATACCTACCAGACGCAAGGTTTCCACATCGTCATCTACAATCAGTATTTTTTCAGCCATTTTTTCTCCTTGAGGAAAGGTTTATGATTTCAGTCTAGCATAAACAGGTTTTCCCTTCAAGTATACTCGATTATTGATGCAGGGCACGAATAGATTCGTCGCTGGTGTTACTAACCGATGCTCCGCTCGGTCAGGCAGTCCAGGGCTATACCAAATGGGCGACACCGTGCAACCGTGCTTCGTTCGGTCAGGAGACCTTCACTATCCTTAAAAAGGGGATAGCGATGGTCTCAGACCGAGCGGGGTGACCTTCACTATCCGTAAAAAGGGGATAGCGATGGTCTCAGACCGAGCGGGATGACCTTCACTATCCGTAAAAGGGGATAGCGACGATTTCAATCGATCTGTCACTGTGCTATGCTATAATCCGAATAACCCAATTATTATTCAAAAGAGGCAATCTATGCCAAATACACCGATATACA
>JAYELX010000478.1:0-9957 GCA_034717875.1 Chloroflexota bacterium
CGAATCTTGGGTGCATGGTGTCGGGAAATTCGTCGCTATTGGTACTATCTGCGCTTACCCAAAGTT
Source organism: Chloroflexota bacterium (assembly GCA_034717875.1). Lineage (GTDB taxonomy): Bacteria > Chloroflexota > Anaerolineae > Anaerolineales > UBA11858 > JAYELX01. The sequence continues at coordinate 67 of JAYELX010000478.1, forward strand.
CACTCCGGTACCTTTCAAAGAAGAGAATCTGTGGGCCGGCTATCCCGAAGAGACTAACGCCCCGTATGGGCTGGCAAAAAAGATGCTGCTGGTGCAGGCTCAGACGTATCGTGAGCAGTACGATTTCGATGCCATTTATTTGCTGCCAGTTAATCTCTATGGCCCGCGCGATAACTTCAACCTGGAGACATCTCACGTTATCCCGGCGTTGATTCGCAAGATGGTAGAAGCGAAGCAGCGAGGCGATACCGAAGTTGTGCTATGGGGCGATGGCTCTCCCACGCGCGAGTTTTTCTACGCTGGCGATGCGGCCCGGGGCATTGTTCTTTCCGCTGAACGTTACAGTGGACCCGAGCCTGTAAACCTGGGCGCTGGGATGGAAATCAGCATCAAAGACCTGGCCCAATTGGTCGCAAAGTTAACCGCTTTCGAAGGCGATCTTGTTTGGGATATCAGCAAGCCCAACGGTCAACCGCGGCGCGGGTTGGATGTCAGCCGCGCTAAAGAATATTTTGGCTTCGAAGCAGAGATGGTTTTCGAAGATGGCCTAAAACGTACAATTGACTGGTTTGTAGAAAATCAGGAACAAATACCGTAAGCGTCTAGCGAAGCTTCGCCTTGCTCTGTCGTACGGTGTACGTTTGGCGAAATTGACAAGATTCAACGCAGAGTCGAAGAGTCGCAGAGTCGCGAAGAAAAAAACCTTTCCTCTCGTGCCTACGCTCCGCGTTGGCACGCAATCCCGGACGCTCTGCGTCGCACGGCAAGAACGCAGCACTCCTTCAAGTATGCTACGCACAGCGTTGGAGGCGGCGTTACCATGCAGAGCGTGGGTAGCGAGAAAAACAACAACTTGCAAACCTGATTCGTTATCCACTTGCCCACCATAAAAAATGACTGAAACTTCTCTCGTAAAATCCGACTCGGACACGATCATCTTGCGCCCATCGCATGGGTGGTCGGCCCTCAATCTGGGTGACCTGTGGCATTACCGCGAGTTGATCTTTTTCCTCACCTGGCGAGATCTTAAAGTACGCTACAAGCAAACTGTGCTCGGCGTAGCTTGGGCCGTCATTCGTCCGGTGGTTACAATGGTAATCTATGCGCTTATTTTTGGCGGATTGGCAAATCTCGATTCGGAAGGAGTCCCGTATCCGATTTTCACCTACGTGGCCCTGCTGCCCTGGCAGCTTTTTTCTAAGGCCATGAACGATGCGGGGCGTTCGATGGTCTCCAATCGAAACATGGTCACAAAGATATATTTCCCCCGACTGGTGATTCCGATTTCTACCATTTTGAGTGGTTTGATGGATTTTATGGTCGCTTTTGTGATTTTGATCGGGATGATGATGTACTATCATATTCCCGCAACCTCATCGCTTTTGTATCTGCCGCTTTTTCTACTATTGACACTAATTACTGCTCTGGGAGTGGGTTTGTGGTTTTCTGCCATGAATGTTTATTACCGCGACGTAGGCTACGTGCTGCCATTTTTGACCGAAGTGTGGAAGTATATCACCCCGGTGGCTTATTCTGCTCAATACATCACGGGAAAATGGAAGATCGTCTACGCGCTCAATCCCATGGCCGGCGTTGTACAGGGCTTCCGATGGGCATTGCTGGGCATCGAACTGGATTCTTCTGCGCTGACTACGATGTTAATTTCCGCGCTGGTTGCAGTTATTGTGTTGATCAGTGGTCTGTTCTATTTCCGCCGAATGGAACGCTCCTTCGCGGATATGGTATAAAATGTCTGATTTAGCAATTCGTGTAACTGATCTTGGTAAGCAATACCGCATTGGTGCAGCCCCTCAACGCTACCGCACCCTGCGTGAATCATTGAAAAATGCGCTGACCGCTCCAATTCAGCGCATTCGACGGGGGTTAGCCCCAACGGGTGAAACCAGGCCCGATACAATTTGGGCCTTGCGAGATGTCTCTTTCGATGTGGAGCAAGGGCAAGTGTTGGGCGTGATTGGCCGCAATGGAGCCGGGAAAAGCACCCTGCTGAAAATATTATCCCGCGTCACCGAGCCGACTGAAGGCGAAGTCGAAATCCACGGGCGGGTTGGTTCACTTTTGGAAGTTGGTACGGGCTTTCATCCCGAACTGACCGGGCGAGAGAATATCTATCTCAACGGCGCAATCTTGGGGATGAAACGAACTGAAATCGAGCGCAAATTCGATGAAATTGTAGATTTTTCTGGGGTCGAGAAATTTATTGACACACCGGTTAAGCGCTATTCCAGCGGGATGTATCTGCGGCTGGCCTTTGCTGTGGCTGCTCACCTGGAACCTCAAATTTTAGTTGTTGACGAAGTCTTGGCCGTGGGCGATGCAGAATTTCAGCGCAAATGTTTGGGCAAAATGAACGCTGTGGCCCAAGAAGGCCGCACGGTCTTATTTGTCAGCCATAATATGTCAGCCATCCTGAGCTTGACCGAAGAAGCAATCGTCCTCGATAAAGGGCAGATCGTTCACCGGGCCCCATCTGCCGAGGCAGTGGATCATTATTTGGCCTCAGGATTTTCTGAATCGGGTAAACGGATATGGAGTGAAGATGAGATTCCCCCATCAGCATCGCCGTTCCGCCCCGTATCAATTAGCGTCATGAGCGGCGATGGCAAAGATGTCGATGTGTTCCGTTCGACCGAGGAAATTATTCTGGAAGTCAAATACAAACTCGCTGAACCTGTTCAGGGGTTGAGGGTGGGGCTTTATTTAATGAGCATGCGGGGCGAATACGTGTTCACATCCTTTGATACCGATGAACCGGAAAGATACAATAAATTCAGCGTTCGCCCGGCAGGAGGCTACATCAGCCGCTGCACAATTCCCAAAGATTTTTTCAACGATGGTCGCTACGCTGTGGGCATAAACGCCAGCTCTTACCGCGTGAAACGTTATTTTCAGGATGAGCGCGTCCTCAATTTTACGGTTGATGGTATTGGCGCACCTGGCAAACAATGGTCGGAACGCCGCATGGGATTGGTGCGCCCGCGCCTGGTCTGGCAGATTGAATCGATAGGATAGTTGTAATATGCTCAACAAGGCTCGAGCCGGTCTTCGCGAAGCATACTCTCAGAGTGCCCGACCGTGCGTAGGCGACTCGGTCTCGCCATGGGCGTGCAAAGCAAGACCGGTCACAGCAGGTTAGTTTATAAATGTTCAAGTCGGCTTTCAAGATATAATCCATTCGCTCAAGGGTCTGGCAGATTGAATTGATAGGATAGTTGTTATATGCTCAACAAAGCAACTCTGAAAAAGGTACTTGGAGAATTACCTCTTACTGCTGAACTTTATTGGTATCTGCGGCAAGGGGGCGAACCGCCTGTGGGAGGCTACCGCCAAGAGCAGCTTCGAGAGGCATTACCCGCGTGGCTGGATCAGGCCCAGTCGGTGGAGCGAAAAGCATCCCAGCCCAAACGCGTGTTGCTTTTCAGCATGCTCAAATATTGGCTCGAACACAGCACCCTGATGGGGTTGGCATTGACATCGCTGGGGCATGATGTCACCATGACTTATTTGCCCTACGCTCACTGGAAAAAACCCATTCCCCGCTTTGATTTGCGCCGCCAGGATTTGTACATCCGCAACACGCTCGCCCCGGTTCAGTCTCGAATGCAGGTGGTTTCATTGTTGGATGCAGAATTGGCTGACACAATCCCCGCTGAGTTGGACGCCAAAATGGAGGCGGCTGCTTTCCGCGATACCCAATACAGCTTGCTGCGTGAGGATGTAGAGCGCGACAGCGAGCTTTATCGACTGCGCCTAAAACGCAACCGCACTCACGCTCGCGTCATGCTGGCTTGGATGCAATGCAACCGACCGGATGTTGTAATCATCCCCAATGGCAGCATTTTGGAATTTGGCATCACTTATTTGGTAGCGCGTTATTTGGGCATCCCCGTGATGACCGTGGAATTTGGCGAGCAGAGTGAACGGATGTGGTTGGCACAAAATGCTGATGTCATGCGTCAGGATACCGCTGAACTTTGGGATGCCGTGCGGGATGATGCCCTTAGCGATGATGAATGGGAGCGGGTCAAAGCATTCTTTTCTGTTCGGCAGGGGGGCGGCCTGTGGGAGAATTTCGCCCGCCGGTGGCAGAAAACCCCATCCCAGGGAGCGGAGAGCGTGCGCCGGGAGTTAGGCTTAGATTCCCGACCCATTGTGCTGCTGCCCACCAACGTGCTCGGCGATAGTTTAACGCTGGGTCGCCAGTTGTTCAGCAACAGCATGACCGAGTGGCTGCAGCGCACGATTGAGTATTTCGTCAAACGTAAGGATGTGCAGCTTGTGATTAAAACGCATCCGGGTGAGCAGCTCGGCTGGGGGCCGGCGGTTTATGATATTTTAGGCCAAATGTTCCCCCAATTGCCTGAGAACGTCCGGCTGCTGCCGGCGGGAGCGAAAGTCAACGCCTATGATTTGGTTAATATCGCCGATCTGGGTTTGGTCTTTACCACCACCCTGGGTATGGAGATGGCCATGAGCGGGTTGCCCGTAATTGTCACAGGGCAGACTCATTATCGGGGCAAAGGATTCACCCTCGATCCCGATTCGTGGGATGCGTTTTTCGAGATTCTGGCTCGGGTTTTAGAAAACCCTCGGGAACACATACCCTCTCGCAAGCAGGTTGAATCAGCGTGGACTTATGCGTATCGATTTTTCTTCGAATATCCCCAGCCTTATCCCTGGCATGTGCAGTATTTTTGGGATGATGTAGAAAAATGGTCGTTGGAACAGGCTTTATCCGAGAAAGGTATGAGTTTGTTTGGGGATACGTTCGATTATTTGACCGGCAAGTCGATTCAGTGGAAAAAGTAGTATGAGTACAGATGTGGAAATTAAACAACAGGTGCGCGAATTTTATGACCAGGTTGGGTGGCAGCAGGTCGGTGATGCCGAAGGCACGCAAAGCGCAGTTTACCAAAATGCCCGCTACGAAGACCTGCGTCCGGTTGCGCGTGAGTATATTCATCGCTGCCATCTGCGGGTGAGGCGTCACCTTCGGCCTGCGGGGCGGTATTTATTGGATGCGGGTTCCGGGCCGATTCAATACCCGCAGTATTTGGAGTACTCGAAAGGGTATGATTATCGTGTCTGTGCGGATATTTCCCATGTGGCTTTGGAGGCTGCGCGCGAACGAATTGGTGATCATGGCCTGTTTGTTGTGGCCGATATTGCCAACTTGCCGTTCGAACGCGGTGTCTTCGATGGAGCTGTGTCGCTGCATACTATCCACCACCTGCCGCCGGATGATCATGTCCGGGCATATAAGGAACTGTATCACGTCTTGGCTGCTGGCAGTCAGGCTGTGGTGGTTAATGGTTGGGGCCGGGCACTGCTACCGCGGCTTTTATTGCGCCCCATGCGCTGGACAAACCGCTTGATTGGTGTGCTTAGGCGCATTTTTGGCTGGGAGAAGCCCGAACACCCGGCTAAGCCAAAGAATCAGACCCAGAAAAAGCAGAAGAAAAGTACGTTCGTACGCAAGTATGGTGCGGATTGGTTGAAAGGACAGCTCTCTCCGTTGATGCCTTTCGAGATTTTCGTATGGCGGAGTATCAGTGTGAAGCATTTGCGCACCTTTGCCCACCAGAAAGTAGGCGGTCGGGCGTTGCTGCGCTTGCTATTCTGGCTGGAAGACCGCTTTCCCCATTTCTTTGGGGAGAAGGGTCAATATCCGTTGGTTGTGATTTATAAGCATTGAGAGCAGATAATAACGCAGGTGACAGTCACTTCATTAAATCGCATTGGGTGCGTTCAGTGAGCTGCTAAAGTGACTGTCACCTTTATCAGTAAGAATTTACAAGTACCGTTTTTTAGGAGTATTTCATGAATTGGGAAAATCAGGTTATTCTTGTTACCGGTGGCACTGGTTCTTTTGGTAAAACGTTCATCAAGATCATGTTAGAACAGTATCACCCGGCCAAGATAATTGTTTACAGCCGCGATGAGCTAAAACAGCATGAAATGCGCGTGGCCGGTTTCGACGAACCGAATTTGCGGTATTTTATCGGTGACGTGCGTGATTTGCCTCGATTGCAACGAGCGATGCGGGGGGTGGATGTTGTTATCCACGCAGCTGCGCTGAAACAAGTGCCGGCTTGCGAATATAACCCCATGGAAGCGGTAAAAACTAATATATTGGGCAGCAGCAATGTCGTCGATGCCGCCTTGGACGCGGGGGTCGAAAAGGTGCTGGGGCTGAGCACGGATAAAGCCGTCAACCCGGTCAATTTATACGGTGCGACTAAGTTGGCCGCCGAAAAGTTAATAGTTCAGAGTAACGCTTACGCGGGAGGGCGAGACACGCGCATGAGCTGTGTCCGCTACGGCAATGTTGTTGGCAGCCGCGGCAGTGTTGTGCCTGTGTTTCTGCGTCAGCGAGAAAACAATGGCAGCCTAACTGTGACTGACGCGCGCATGACCCGTTTTTGGCTTTCCCTGGATCATGCTGTTCGTTTTGTGATCCGCAGGGTCGAGCAAATGCAGGGAGGGGAAGTTTTCGTCCCCAAGATTCCCAGCATGAAAGTGGTAGATTTAGCCAAAGCAGTATCCCCCGATGCAGAGCTTGAATTCATTGGCATCCGCCCTGGCGAGAAATTGCATGAGATTTTGATTTCTCGCGACGAATCCCGTTCCACGATAGAATTAGACGATATGTTTGTCGTCCAACCTGTGGAGGCCTTTTGGTTTGGCGGCGAGTGGCAAAAAGAGGGTAAAAAGGTTGCCGATGGTTTCCGTTATTACAGCGCCGAAAATCCTGATTGGCTTGGCGTTGAAGAAATCCGGGAAATTATTGCTCCCTTCGAAGAGGCCTATAAACAAGGAAAATTGGTTTGAAGTTTATCCTGTTTGCCTTGATATGGTGTGCAAAGTATACGTGGTGTGCAGGGGATACAGGGTGTGCAGGGGATACAAGGTATACAGGGTAAACACGCATGCGCATTCTCATCACCGGCGCCAGTGGTTTGTTGGGCATCAATCTGGCATTGCTTTGCATGCCTTCGGCAGAAGCTTCTCGCCGCCACATAGTTTACGGAGTGGTCAATAGCCATCCCCTGAATACGGATGCCTTCACAGTTCTACAAGCTGATTTGTTGAAGCCTGGTGCGGTGGAACGCGTTCTCGACGAGGCTCAACCCGAATGGGTGATTCACTGCGCCGCACTGGCCAATTTGGAAGCTTGTGAACAAAATCCAGATTTGGCCTGGGAATTGAATACCGCTCTTCCCGAAAAGCTGGCATCTCTATGTCGGAAGGGCGGAGCGCGCTTGTTGCACGTTTCCACGGACGCTGTTTTCGATGGCAGCAGTGGCGATTACAGCGAGGATGACACTCCCAACCCCGTCAACTTGTACGCACGGACGAAGCTCGAGGCTGAAAGTGTAGTTTTAGCCTCCTATCATGAGGCTATTGTGGCCCGCATCAATCTCTTTGGCTGGAGCCTGACAGGCAAACGCAGTTTGGCAGAATTCTTTTTCAACAATTTACAAGCGGGCAACCGGGTTATGGGCTTTACGGATGTATATTTTTGTCCGTTGCTGGTCAATGATCTGGCCCAGATTTTTTTGAAGATGCTGGGGAAAGGCTTGCGAGGTTTGTATCACGTTGTGAGTCCGGAGTGTTTGAGCAAGTATGCCTTTGGGGTTGCAATTGCCCAGAAATTTGGATTTGATCCAGCTTTGATAAGCCCCACCTCGGTGCGGGAAGCTGGTTTGGGAGCAACTCGTTCTCCACAACTTACCCTTCGAATAGACAAACTTATCCACGATTTAGAGCAATCTCCACCCGACATATCCACATCTTTGGAGCGGTTTTATACACTTTATCAACAGGGTTATCCACAAAAACTGCGTGCAATGGTGGATTGGTAGCTGGTAGATTGGTTTGTGTGAATGGGCACTTTCGTGTCCGACCACAAACACGTCAGAGGTTACAGGTGACAGTCACTTTATCAGATCGCTTTGTGCGTGTTCCCTGAGCCGCTGAAAAAACGAATCTTGGTACCTTATCACCCTGCCAAAGTGACTGTCACCTTGCTTGTCAGCCAAAATGGGGAGTCGGACTCCCTCTCCCTTTGGGAGAGGGTTGGGGTGAGGGAAAGCCGCGAGCAAATTGCAAATAACCGCTTTGTTTCTCACAAAATAGTGAATCATCTTGATTTTATTGAATTTGGAGGACTTGACCATGATTCCATCTCCCGAAATAACCATCGCTGGTCGAAAGATAGGCCTCAATCAGCCTACGTATTTTATTGCCGATATCGCAGCCAATCATGACGGGGATTTGGAACGCGCCAAAATGCTTATCCGTTTGGCCAAAGAAGCAGGAGCAGATGGAGCCAAGTTTCAGAATTTCCGCGCCCCCAAGATTGTCTCCGATTATGGCTTTAAAGCAATGGGGGGGCAAGTTTCTCATCAGGCCGAGTGGGAGAAAAGCGTCTATGAGGTTTATGATAACGCTTCTGTCCCTTTCGAGTGGACGCCCATCCTAAAAGAAGAATGCGATGAAGCTGGTATCGACTACTTCTCATCGCCTTACGATTACGAGGCTATAGAAATGCTCGACCCTTACGTTCCAGCCTACAAAGCGGGTTCGGGCTTGATGTCCTGGCCTGCCGCGCTTGTCCAGATGGCGAAAATGGGCAAGCCATTATTGATAGCGACGGGGGCTGCTGACATCAGCGATGTGGTGCGAGCCATGCGTGCGGTGCGACCGTTCAATGATCAAATTGTGCTTATGCAGTGCAACACTAATTACACTGCCAGCGATGAAAATTACGATCATTTGAATATCAATGTGCTCAAGACTTACGCAGCCATGTTCCCGAATGTGGTCTTGGGGCTGTCGGATCATACCCACAACCCCGCGCCTATTGTTGGGGCGGTGGCTTTGGGTGCCCGCGTCATCGAGCGGCACTTCACAGATGACAATGACCGCGAAGGCCCCGATCATAAATTTGCTATGAATCCTACAAGCTGGGCCGAGATGGTTCAGCAGGTTCGCACCCTGGAGCGTTCCCTCGGCTGTGTGGATAAATTTGTCAACGACAATGAGCGCGAAACTTATGTACTCCAACGCCGATGTTTGCGGGCTGCCGGCGACATCAAGCCTGGTGAAACCATCACCACCGAGATGGTCGAACCCCTGCGTCCCGCTGCCGCAGGTGCAATCATGCCCTGGGAGCTCGAGCAACTTGTCGGCAAGAAAGCACTTGTCGATATGCCCTATGGGATGGATTTGCGTTGGGAGAATGTGGTGTTAGGTGATTAGGTGTCAGGCGAGCAGGTGTCAGGTAAGCAAATGACACGTTTTTATTTAAGAGGCTTGATTATAAAGAGATAGATGATGGCGTTAATTAAACGGTTTGAAGATATTCATGCTTGGCAGGAAGCGCGTAAACTGACCAAGCAAATCTACGCAGTAACTTGCGAGGGTGGTTTTGCAAAAGATTTTGGCTTACGAAATCAAATTCAGCGTGCAGCGGTTTCTGTAATGGCAAATATTGCCGAAGGTTTTGATTGCGAGTCGAAGGTTGAATTTGCTCGTTTTCTCGGTATTGCCCGCCGTTCGGCTGTTGAAGTGCAATCATTGCTGTACACGGCGATTGATGTCGGGTATATCAATCAAATTGCTTTTGACGAACTCTACGAACAAGCTCGAAAAACGAAAGCTCTCACTGGCGGCTTTCGAGCATCCCTTCATAAACGTGCCTGACATCTGGATACCTGGCACCTGATACCTGATACCTGACACCTGTCACCCTCATGCGCATTTTATACTTCTCCCGCGACTATACCACCCACGATCACCGTTTTCTCTCCGCTCTGGCAAAGACAAAGCATCAGGTTGGTTTTTTGCGCTTAGAGCGGCGAGGCA
>JAYELX010000479.1:0-9944 GCA_034717875.1 Chloroflexota bacterium
ATACGAATATCCAACAAGATCAAATCGACTTCTTTCTCTTCAAGGATATTCAATGCCTCAGTCCCATTCTCCGCAGTTAGCACATCGTAGCCTTCAGCCTCTAAAATATTACTGACTGAAACGCGGATAATTTTTTCATCATCAACAATAAGTATTTTTTTGCTCATTTTTAGTCAGCCTCCAACTTTATCTTCTCTGCCACCTTTTTCGCCACCATTCCAAAGCCAGCCGCGGGGTTAGCAATCGTGGTCAGGACCACATCATGTATATCCGGAGCGATGCGCTTGATATTACGGAGACGGCGGGAGATGAAGGTCTCATCAGCGGTTTCGCCTTTACCGTCTTCCTGCTGGATTTCTTGAACAGCCGCTTTCAGGTCTTCTTTTTCGACATGCTCGCTGTCTGGATGGGTGTTTATGGCTTCGAAGACTTGCTGGATATATTGCTCTTGCATGTTGACGGTTGACCCAACCACATTGTGATCTCCAGTGACGATGTTGCTGCCACTGACGTTGCCGCCGATGGCGATGCCGCGCTCCCCGGCAGTGATGTTTTTGTCGCGCCCGACGAAATCGCCTCCGCCGGTGTTGACACCCCCGCCGATATATGCGCCGCCTTCGGTGTTGGTCTTTTTCTCGCTCATGGTTTGCTCCTTTCTTTGTCGAATACTCTAAAATCAATTTTGGCGATTCACCTGAGGGAATTATCTTTATCCTTGAAGCGCAAAGGATTTGACCATAGCTATGAAAGTGGTCTATTTTTTAAAAAAAATCGATTCGAGATTCAGGATTCAGAAACCAGAATCCAGCAATCAGAAATCAGAATCCGCCAGGGAGACTACCACCCGAAAACCGTTGAAGTTGTCCCCAAGACGAGGATAGTACCTGAAGCGGAAAGCGCAACGCGCGTACCTATGATAGCTGATACAGGAACCGCCGCGAACGACGCGGTATTTTCGCTCTTGGTCAAACCATGAGTTTGTCCACTCAAAAACATTGCCGCTCATATCCCAAGCCCCGGTAGGACTTTCGCCCTGGGGATAGGTGCATATCGCTGTTGTTCCTATCCCTTCAAACATCTCTTCTGACACATTGGCATAGATAAAATCAAACTCATCCATCCAGGGATATTCACGCCCATCGGTACCGCGGGCGGCACGCTCCCATTCTTCTTCTGTGGGCAATCGTACGGTGTAGCCTTTCGGGATCGGAATGGTCAGCTCTTGCCTCGCCAGCCAGTTGCAATAGGCTTCGGCTTCGTACCAACTCACCCCTACCACGGGGAAGATAGGGTTGCTATATTCACCTTTCCAATAGCGAGGCTGTTCCCAGCTTTTCTTTTCTCGTTGCTGCCAGCCTGCCTCGCTCCAATAGTCTTGTTGCTGGTAGCCGCCAGCCTGGATAAAGCGAGTGTATTGGGCATTGGTGACCGGGTATTTTGTCACCCAATAGCGATAGGAGATTTCGCGTTCATCTTTGTCATCGCCATACAAAAATGTTCCCGCTGGAACTTCGACAAAAGCGTCCAGGTCATTGGGTCGCCAACCGAAACTCCCCAATAATAGACCCGCCCGGCGGCGTAATTCGGGAGAAACTTCAGCAGACTGCATGGTCTCCACCAAGGCCTCCATGACGCGGGTTTTGCTGCGGGGAGGCACGCCTTGGGGATAGGCATCCAAGACCGCTTCTCCGGACAGAACGGCCGCTTCTCCTGGCTCGCCCGGTTTTTCTTCTACCAGGGTTTCCACGACCTCGCCAGCCACGGTGTCCAGTTGCTGAATGATGCCCAGATAGCTGACTGTCAAGAGGACCACTTCTCGCCAGGCTTGTTCGCCGATGACCCCATTGAGATAGTCCACCACCGGACGGGCATCCCCCTGGGCATCCAGGGCAATGGCCACGGCGGCAAGGTATTCCTCAAAGGTCAAGTGGATGAAACCATATTGCCCCGACCCGCGTTCGAGCAGCAGAGCGGCATAATCACGTACATCCATCAAGAAGCTACTTGCCGCTACTTCCGGTTCGTGTTCACCCCGTTCTTGAAAGAGAGCTACCAGTTTACGGCGCAAATCTTGGCGTTTGACCAAACCCACTCCAGGGCTGACCTCGTGCATCCACAAGGCCAAAGGGGCCAGTATCCGCAGGGTACGGATTACATCTGGATCGCGGCTAGGAGCACGGCCGCTCAGACTGCGAGCCCGGTTCCAGGTGGAAAGCAAGGTGCGCACGTACTGGTCGTAGAGTTCCACCCGCCTTTCTGGCAGGGTCACGCCTTGACGTTTCATCAAAGCCAATATAGTCAACAACAAGGGATTGGCTGCCAATTGCCGCACACCAGGGTTTTGGTGGATGGCTTCTAGCAACTCTTCCTGTTCTCGTTGGGCGTCTGTCTGAGCCACAACCGTTTCTCCCTGGGCTTGCTTTTCCAGGGCTGAGGTCCAACGATGCACAAAAGATTCGATTTCGTCTTCCTCAAAATCTACCAGGGTGCACTCGGCCAAGCCCTCGACATTAGGCCGGACAGAGCGATAACCGATCACGCGGCTGGTGAGTATAAATTTATTCCCGGTCTGTCGGTGGAAGGCGTAGAAATCGGTCACCCGCTCTACGACGGTGTGGCGCAGACCCACTTCTTTGACCTCATCGAGGCCATCGAGCAAGATCAAGGCCGCGCCAGCATCCAGGGCTTCGGCCAATAAGACCCCGATGGGAAGATCGGAGCCGATATCGTGGAAGAACTCAGCAATGAAGTCATCCAGGCGAATATCATCTTCTCCCAAGGCATTGGCATAGGCCGAGAGTGGCACCAGGATAGGCAATCTTTCTCCCAAGCCTAAATCGGCGCTCTTTCCTACGGCCAGCGACAAGGCCACATACTTGAGAAAGGTAGTTTTGCCCGCCCCAGGATCGCCCAAAATGATCAGGCCGTCGTGTTCCTGGAGCAAATCCAGCACCGGTTGGGGTTCGCTCAGGCGCATAGCTTCAGCGTCGTCATCGTCTGCCAGTTCACGTCCGGCCAGACGCAAACCGCGTTTCCAGGTTTCGCCCTCGGGCATTTCCAGGTGCGCTTTCAATGGTACGTAGAGATCGAGCAGAGGCAGGCGCAAGGGCACCCGGTCGGAGACGCCCATACCTTTGAAGTTGAGGTAGCGGTGGCGAGATAGGAGATAGTCAAGATAGGCCGTTGTGGCCTTCTCCAAATTAGGCTTGGAGCTCCTATGGGAAAATGAATCCAAAATCTTTTCGGCGATAACTACGGTTTCGGCATTGATGATCGTGCTCTCGCTTACATCGCCATCGATGGCGGTGCTTTTCCCCTCTGCATGAGTTTTTTTATCGCGTCCAACCGAATCTCGTCCTTTTTGCACAGCTTCAACCGGAGGCAATTCGCCACGTCGTAAATAAGCAAGCAGACCCGAAAGGATAGAACCAAGCGCAAACAGCAACTGAACTAGGGAATCAAACCCCTGAATCGTATCGGTGTTGGCGCCAACAAAACGCAATAGGGTTGGTACCCAAAACTCAGATGTAAACGCCCCCGCAGCAAGTAAAACAGCCACTATGAAAAAGACGATCCAACTTTTCATAAACATCTCCTTGAAGGGTGTCCCTGTGCCGTGTGTGCGATGAATCGCATAGCAGGACACAGGGACGCTGGGATAGAGACTATCCCGATGTATTTGGCCGGTTCAATCCTCACCTCAAACCCCTATCCCCGAAAGGGGGAGGGGAAGTATGAGGAGAACGCGACCGGGATCGAGCTGGGCTGGCTTTTCTTTTGTGGCTCCGTCCTGCCTCCGTGAAGAACAGGATTTACCGGCCGGGATTGCTACGCAAAGAAGCTATGGAGACTACCACCCGAAAACCGTTGTTGTTGTTCCTATTACGAGGATTGTTCCTGTTGCGGAAAGCGCAACGCGCGTTCCTATGATTGTTGATCCAGGAACCGCCGCGAACGACGCGGTTAGTAGCAGCCCGACCCACTATTGGTATTATACTGTTTTTATCCAGCCTCCCAGTAAGCGGCCAATCTCGTTGACCATACGGGCTACATGCTCGTATTGGCCCATGCTTAGCAATTTCAGGTCACGGCATAAACGCAGGTAAAAACGCAGTTTGGTCAAAGTGACATCAGCCTGTTGTAGAATTTGGCGTGGCCGATCAGCAAAACTGGCTTCAATCAACTTCTCTTGCAATTCCAGGGCGGTTTTCTGCAAAGCCTGGGCCAGGACAAAGCGCTGCTGGCGCGGAAATTTCACCGTCACCGGAATCAGCCAACGAATTAAATCATATGTGCGGGTGAAAATGGGCGACTCTTTCATGTTCGCACGCTATTTATCCCCACTGGGAAAGAAGAGCTTAGCAAGGAACGTCGCAACCCCCAGGTATCCCCATGCTGGACATGGGCAATCCATCCCTGGATAGACTGATTGATGCGCTCCATCTCAATCTCTCCACGCTCATACCGACGAAAAAGTCGGCGTAATCGCCGTTGAAAAGCAATCCCATTGGGCTTTTTCAGTCGCCGGTGGGTGGGATAGAGATGAAAGCCCAAGAAGGGGATGCCGTTGGCGACTGGATAGACAGTGCTACGTTTTTCGTGCATGGTCAAGCGTAATCCCACCAGGAATTGGCGAATAGCATCCTTCCACTCCCAAAGCTGTTTTTTGCTCTCAGAAAAAAGCAAAAAATCATCCACGTATCGCAAATATGGCCCCACCCGCAGGTTTCTCTTGACAAATTGATCCAGTTCGTTGAGATAAACGTTAGCCCAAAACTGGCTGGTCAGATTGCCAATGGGCAATCCGCGCGGACGAGCAGCAGCAAGCAAATCATCACCAGGGAAATAAACCATATCGTATTCTTCCGATAATACGCCAACACCACTCTGGAGTATTTGATCACATAACCAGAGCACCTGTGGATCGGCGATTTTGCGGGCTAATATGTCGACTAGGATGGCGTGATCCACACTGGGGAAGAATTTGCGAATGTCGCATTGCAGCACATAAGGATAGTTTTTAGCCCAGGCTTGAGCCTTATCGAGGGCTTTGTGGGTGCCTTTGCCAATTCGATTGGCGTAACTGTCTCCGATGAAGGTGCGCTCGAACAGTAGCTCAATGATGTTGCCCAAAGTGTGATGTACGACCCGGTCGCGGAATGGCGCCGCCGAGATCAAGCGATGCTTTGGGTCGTAAATGTAAAAGGAATAATAGTTCCCAGGTCGGTAGCTTTGGTCGCTCAACTCCTTTTGCAACTGAAAAAGATTCTCTTCCAGATCATACTCGAAAGATGCCACTTCAGTTTGGCCGCGTTTACCTTTGGCCGCTTTGCGGTAGGCGGTATGCAGGTTTTCGAAGGTTATCAGCGCTGGGTAGAGGTTATCGAAGGATTTGGCCATGAATGTCAAAAAGGTTCATTTTTCAAAAAAAACGATTCAGGACTCAGCAGACAGGAGTCAGAAATCAGCAATCAGGAACCAGAATCCGCCAGGGAGACTACCACCCGAAAACCGCGGCTGCTGCCCCTAAGACGAGGATCGAACCAGTCGCGGAAAGCGCAACGCGCGAGCCCAAGATCGCCGATCCAGGAACCGCCGCGAACGACGCGGGAGCCACTGGCATCCAGGTCTTCGCGTCCATCTTGGGCGTCATAAGGATAATCCTTTTTCACGCTACGCGTCCATTCCAAAACATTGCCGCTCATATCCAGCGCGCCGCAGGTGCTGATCCCCTGGGGATAGATTCCCACCGAGGTGGGATGTCCGAAATTACTAGCGGAAATATTAGCAAGTTCAGGGTTCCAATCTCCATCGCTCCAAGGATAGCGACGTGCATCGTCAGACCGTGCGGCTTTTTCCCACTCGGCCTCAGTGGGCAGGCGCACAATGTACTCCTTTGGCCACGGCAACGCTTGGGTATCCCTGATTTGAGATAATTGCTCAGTCAGCCAGGCGCAGTAAGCACGGGCATCATACCAAGTGACACGTACAACCGGCCGGTTGGCAATCGGGTTGTTTCGCCAGCGGTTAAAATCGTAGCCCGATGCCTGGACAAAGGCCCTGAATTGCGCCACAGTGACCGGGTAGCGGGCGATCCAATAGTCATAGGGGATAGGGACTTTATGTTGGGGATGTTCGTTATCCCAAGCATCTTCGTCTCCCTCTTTGCTGCCCATCAGGAACGAACCAGCAGGGATGCGCACGAATCCGAACGCATCTTCAGGCTGGTTCTGGTAGCGGGCTGGCAGGTAAAAGATTTGGGGATCAAAGCGGAGGTCGCCCAGTTTTCCTAAGACGTCGCCCGCTTCGGCGCGTTGGGGTGCCGCCCAGAGACCTTGCTCGATCAAATCGGTCAGGCGTGTGCGCACACGCTTCAGTGCGCTTTTGCCCGTCTCGCTGTCTTGCACACGGTTGATGCCCAGTTCCAACAAGGCTTCACCAGCCAGCAGCGCTCGCTGCCAGGCGGTCTCGTTATCTTCAGTTTGCTGGGGGCAAAGCTCATTGACGAGCATCAGCGGCATAGCCCGGTTGCGGTTATTGTGAGCCAAATGCCCCACGGCTAACAAAATGACCACACGCCAAAAATCGCCCTGGTTAACAAACTGGCTGGCTTTGGTGGGGAAATCCGGCCTCAGGGCCAAATGCGTTCCGGCCAAATATTCCTGAAAGGTGCGGTGGGGGAAGGTAAAGACTTTCCCATCGCGATCAAGTAGCAACCCAGCCCGCAGGCGCATGGCCTCAACCACTTTTTCGGCCCAGTCCAGGCTGCGCTCAGGGTGCAATTCGCGCAAGGCAGTGAGCAAATCCATCTGGCTGATACCGCTGACCGCCTCAGGGTCTTTTGTGTCCCCGCCGTGTTGGTGGGCATTGAACGCCAGTCGGCTGAGTACATCGAGTAAGTCATTACGATCACGCTCAGCCTGCTGAAGCAAGAACACCATTTGCGACTGCCCGCCGTATTCCTTGTTCTTTTCCTGCTCCCAACGCCACAACAGCACGTCCACTGCCTGTTGGTAGAGCTGAGCGCGGTTGTCGGGCAGTTCGCCATATTCGGTATGTACCAGCGCCATCACTGTCAATAAGAGGGGATTGGGAGCCAAACGGGCTAAATCTGGTCGCTTGATCGCGTTGAGCAGCTTGTCGGCCAAGGCGTGGGTGCGATCTGGGGGCACACGCCACTTCTGGGCCACTTCGTTGTACCAGGCCTGGATAAATTGGGTAATTTTCTCATCATCGAAGGAGGCCAACTCGAAGGAGAGAAAATCATTTTTGGGCAGTTGCCACTTCGGCTCCTGATAGGAAAGCACCCGGCAGGTGATCAAAAAGCGGTTTTTCACATAGCGGGCGTGAAAGGCCAACACGCAGTCGCGCACCAGCATGCGGGCATCTCCCGGCGGGACTTCATCAAGACCATCCAGCAAGATCAGGGCCTGTCCATCTTCCAATGCTCGATCCAAAATGATTTCAGCAAAAGCCAGGTTCTTGGATTCCAGATCATGAAGGATGAACTTCCACATCAGGTTAGCATTGGGAGCCCATTTTTTTCCTTGTGACTGTGTCCAGCGGTAAAAGTCGCGTAATACCACCACAATGGGGAGTAAATTGCGTTCGCTCTGTGGCCATACATCTAAATTTTTGAAATTCCTTTGTGCAAATGCCTGGGTCAAGTAGTTGACAAAGGTGGTTTTCCCCGAACCTGGATCGCCCAACAATACCAGTTTACGGCTGATCGCGGTTGCTTCAAGAGCAGCAAGCGGGCGTGTTTCTTTTTCTTCTTTGTCATCTGGATCGCGGGTAACTTTCAACTGTTGGGTTGAGACGGCATCTCCCATTCCCGATTGCCAAATCCCGCTAGCGAGCATCTCTTGAACGTCGTCGTCTGGCAATGTCAGGGTGGTATCAAGGTTTGTATACACTCCTGACAAGCTCAAGGGATGTCGCTGTGTCCTAGTATCGCTTTCGGCGCGATCCATGCCGCGCAAGGGCAGGGCACCCGCCTGCTGGGCTATGTATTCGCAGTAGATGTGGCGTTTTTGTGCTGCCGTGCGTGGGCTGTCGCCTTCATATCGCCCCTGGTAGATCGTGATGGTCTTGTCACGTCCAACGAAATCGCCGCCATCCGTATCGACATCGCCTGATACTCGAGTTCCATCAGACAGTTGTTTTGATTCCAGGTCGGCGATCTTTTCTCGTAGCGTTCGCAGCACGATTTCGGCAGTACCGTCAGTTTCTAAAGCGGCTAACTGCTCTTGTATTTCTTCAATTTGGGCTTGGATTTCTAGTAAACTCGCCTGATTATCTTTCACAGTCACCTCTCCTCGCCAACAAATACACGCTTATTTTCCCAAATCTTACTTGATGATGCACAACTACTTCAATTATGAACCATCACTTGACAATATAGCATAAATGAGCAACAGTTTTTTTGGATTGCTATCATTTTAGATGACGGTGCTTTTTGATGTTTTTCTTGCCAATAGTGTTATTACCACTCAGATAACCACATTTCCCCAGGGGGATCATGCCTGCTGGTCAAAAACAGCGTTCTCAAATCAGTCGCCTTGCCAGGTATGTTCAGATCGCGGCATTCCCCAATCAGTGTCTTACGGTGCGCAGCAGTGCGTGCGCAGATAGCAACGCTCTCTTGATGCACGGCCATATTACGCCACTTGGCTCGCTTGTCACGGCGCATCTCGACCTCTACCAGTATGCGCTCATCGTCTTCGAAGACAACGGCGTCGGGCACAAAATGCCCCGCCTCGACCTCAGGCATAACACCAGCTTTCAGCCCCCGCAGG
Organism: Chloroflexota bacterium; assembly: GCA_034717875.1. GTDB lineage: Bacteria > Chloroflexota > Anaerolineae > Anaerolineales > UBA11858 > JAYELX01. The sequence goes on from JAYELX010000479.1 coordinate 8,799, forward strand.
CGTGCCTGGTAGGTGAAGGCCAGCGTAGCGCAGGTGTGGGACTCTTCGCTCTGCTTGCCTTTCTCGTGCAGCCGTCTCATGCGCTCTAGCTCAGACTCATACGGAGGCCAGTTGAGTTCGTAACACAAACCGCGCCCGCGCTTAGTCAAATGAGCTATCAGCAATGGATGTAAGCGAGTGCGTTTTATTTGCATCTTGCTGATTTGCAAGATGTCATTGTCTTCAAGCGATGATAGTGTACGCCAGAGAGACCCAGCCTCATAGCTGATATTCAAAAACCATCCTAGCAAGGTATATATCTCAACGGCTACTGAGTAGCTGCGTGATACCAAAAAAAGAGCCAGCAGCTGCTTTAGTCTAAAGTCTCGCCTTTTACTGATGCCATAACCGGGCGGTATATTCTGTGGTTGCGGCATTCTAGGCCATTTTATTGACCCGTGATGCAGTAATTGATTCATTGCAATTATTTCTCCGAAAGTGCTCCAAAGTGGTCTGAGGGGACCAGCTAAACTGGTCTGGGGCGGCCATACCCAATAAGTATACCTTCCTTCAGCATTTATTTTCGTTTCGTGACAATGCTCGGCTAGGCTAGCAGCAGAAATGCAGCCCTACTCCGTACTTATCAGCTATCATTTGGCGGATCGTCTGGTTTTTTTGCTGGACGGCAGCGTCCAGCATATTATGGGTCTAAATCAAGGCATAGTTGCCACTGACCCTCATCGGGTTGATCTCCAATAACGATGGTGATCTGGCTATCATCCTCTGACCACATCGTTTGGACAAGATAGTTCTCTATGACCATTGACATCAACCCGTCAGCAGCACCGCTAGATTGATGCGCATGGCGGTTTGATTTCCAACCCCATAGGGGATAAACATGACGGTGATCGAAGATCAGGTTCACCATACTGTTGTCAAGGGCAAAATCGGTGATCAGCTTCCCCTGGAGGTACTGATCGTAAGCGACCACGCAGACTAATCGTTCTCCGATCGGTAACATGGGGCAATTGTGGATAGCACATCGTTTCAATGTAGGCTCCTTTATGGAAAATGTTTCCGAAAAGGTAATTTCACTGGCCTGTTTTGTTTCCGTTTCGGTAATCAGAAATCCTGATCATATTGTGCGTTCGAAGGCCCGCAGAGGCC
>JAYELX010000480.1:0-9856 GCA_034717875.1 Chloroflexota bacterium
CTGGACGACAAGAGATGAACAAATGATTGCCGCGGCGGTTTTTTAGGAAGATGTGTCCCCAATCGATTGAAATCGATACTGGCTCGCGAAACCAATCCACGCAGGTGGATTTTGCACACGATGTGCATCCACGCTGTGCGCGCCTTTGGCGTGGTGAGCCAGCCTCGAATTAATTCGATGGTTTCCCCTAAGTATTGAGTAAATACTGTGATTGCCTTGAATTGCTTGACAGGGTAATCGTATATCGAAAATGATTATCTTTGCAAGGGATAGCGATAGTCTTCGCGAAGCATAGCCCTTGGCTGCCGACCGAGTGTTGTGGCGTCCCCGTTCGGTCGGGAAACCTTCACTATCCGCGTTTAGTCAATTTTGAAATGCTAAATACGATTATCCTAAACTGCTTGACGAATACCCTTGACAGCAATTTGATAATCCATATAATTGGACACTGTTGCAAAAATATTGACCTGACCCGCTTGGGCAGATCGCTGAAAACTAAATAGTAGCTCTTTCGTCAAAGATTTTATCACCATTCAATAAAGATGAGTGTACTAAGATGTCTGATGAACTGATACCTGAAAAGAAGAGGTGTCGGGGAGAAATTTGTCTCTAGGGTCTTGACAGCATAATGCGATACTGGTAAGATTGTAATTCGTTCCAAGTGGCATAGAACCTTGACAACTGAAGAGTGACAGAAAGATGGAAACCTAGTCAGAAAATCATGCATCTTCGGATGCGATCTTTTTTTGCGGAGAGTTTGATCCTGGCTCAGGATGAACGCTGGCGGCGTGCCTAATACATGCAAGTCGAACGAGGAGCCTCAGCACTTGTATTCGTACTCGTGCAGAGGATTTCCTAGTGGCGAACGGGTGAGTAACGCGTTGGTGACCTGCCCCGAAGAGGGGGATAACTCTGGGAAACTGGAGCTAATACCCCATGTGGTCATGAGGATTAGATGCCTTATGACTAAAGGACTTCGGTTCACTTCGGGAGGGACCTGCGTCCCATCAGCTAGTTGGTAGGGTAATGGCCTACCAAGGCTTACGGGTAGGGGACTTGAGAGGGTGGCCCCCCACACTGGAACTGAAACACGGTCCAGACACCTACGGGTGGCAGCAGTAGGGAATATTGCGCAATGGACGAAAGTCTGACGCAGCAACGCCGCGTGTGCGATGAATGCCTTCGGGTTGTAAAGCACTTTTCTGAGGGAAGAGGAAGGACGGTACCTCAGGAATAAGTCTCGGCTAACTACGTGCCAGCAGCCGCGGTAACACGTAGGAGGCAAGCGTTATCCGGATTTACTGGGCATAAAGCGCGTGTAGGCGGTTCGATAAGTCGGATGTGAAAGCTCCTGGCTCAACTAGGAGATGCTGTTCGAAACTATCGGACTAGAGGACGGTAGAGGAAGATGGAATTCCCGGTGTAGTAGTGAAATGCGTAGATATCGGGAGGAACACCAGCGGCGAAGGCGGTCTTCTGGGCCGTTCCTGACGCTAAGACGCGAAAGCATGGGTAGCAAACGGGATTAGAAACCCCGGTAGTCCATGCCGTAAACGATGCGAACTTGATGTCGGTGGCGTAAAAGCTATCGGTGTCGTAGCTAATGCGATAAGTTCGCCGCCTGGGGATTACGACCGCAAGGTTAAAACTCAAAGGAATTGACGGGTTCCCGCACAAGCAGAGGAGCGTGTGGTTTAATTCGATGCTACACGAAGAACCTTACCTGGGTTTGACATATAGGTGGTAGAGAGCCGAAAGGTAATCGACCCTTCGGGGAGCCTATACAGGTGCTGCATGGCTGTCGTCAGCTCGTGCCGTGAGGTGTCCGGTTAAGTCCGGTAACGAGCGCAACCCTTGCTGTATGTTATACGTATCATACGGGACTGCCGATATAAAATCGGGGGAAGGAGGGGATGACGTCAAGTCAGCATGGCCTTTATATCCAGGGCTACACACACGCTGCAATGGCCGGTACAATGGGTCGCAAAACCGCAAGGTGGAGCCAATCCTCAAAGCCGGTCTCAGTTCGGATTGGAGGCTGCAACTCGCCTCCATGAAGTCGGATTTGCTAGTAAACGCGCGTCAGCATAGTGCGTTGAATACGTTCCCGGGAATTGTACACACCGCCCGTCACGTCATGGAAGCTGGCCACACCTGAAGTCGGTATTCTAACCCTAACGGGAGGAAGCTGCCAAAGGTAGGGCTGGTGACTGGGACGAAGTCGTAACAAGGTAGGCGTACCGGAAGGTGCGCCTGGATCACCTCCTTTCTAAGGAGATTTGAGTAAAGATCAAGCATGCTTGGGTACTATCTAATTGAACAGTTTCGTGTTTTTCTCCTGTTTTTACAGCGAAAACTGCGAAGTTGAAAATGGACAAGCCCTTGTCGTGCAGATCGGCGCTCTACTCCAAAATCAAACACTTTCCTCGATAGATATCGAGGTACTAAGGTGAAAACTTTCTGTCACTCCTGAGTTGTCAAGGCTTCCCCTGAGCTTTATAAAGGGTTGAAGTACGGGCCTGTAGCTCAGTTGGTTAGAGCACTGTGCTGATAACGCAGGGGTCACTGGTTCGAATCCAGTCAGGCCCACAGCCTCAGTTAATGGTTTTCAGTAAGCAGCGGTAAGTAGTAAAATGAACTAAATTGCTGGTAACTGGTCTGGGGATGTAGCTCAGATGGGAGAGCGCCGCCTTTGCAAGGCGGAGGCCAGGGGTTCGAATCCCCTCATCTCCACAGAGATTAATTTTGAAGGTTTGAGAGAAGGTACAAAAATTTGTTAGAGCGATATACTTCGTGAGAATATAGGCATTATCGTTAGTTTGGGAATTTTCTAGGCCCGGCGATATGCCGGTTCGCTTTACGTAAGTTGAAAAAAGGATTGAGCATCGGATGGTGCTTCTGATAAAGTAGGTCTATGAGAACCACCCTCCGGCGATCAATTGCCGGAATAGAACATTACCAACTGAATAGAATGAGTAACGCAAAATAACGAAAAGTTTTGATTTCTCCGCATCACGTAAGATTTAAGCTACTAAGAGCTTACGGTGAATGCCTTGGCGTCAAGTGCCGAAGAAGGACGTGGAACACTGCGATAAGCCTCGGGTAGCCGTGCACAGGCTATGATCCGAGGATTTCCGAATGGGGAAACCCGCCGTAGCGAACCTATGGCATCTTTTAGTTGAATATATAGGCTAGAAGAGGGGCACTCGGGGAACTGAAACATCTTAGTACCCGAAGGAAAATAGATTTATTCCCTCAGTAGTGGCGAGCGAACGGGGATCAGCCCAAACCAAGCATGCTTGCATGCTCGGGGTTGTGGGCCTGACATATAGAAGTGATAAATCAATCTGTTAGTGGAATGGTATGGAAAAGCCTACCATAGAGGGTGATAGTCCCGTACACGAAAACGGATTGACTTCTGTTAGGTTCCTGAGTACCACCGGACACGCTAACCCGGTGGGAAGCTGGGAAGACCACTTCCCAAGGCTAAATACACTTGACGACCGATAGTGAACAAGTACCGTGAGGGAAAGGTGAAAAGCACCCCGGTGAGGGGAGTGAAATAGAACCTGAAACCGTAAGCTTACAAGACGTCGGAGGGCTAATAGTGTGTCTGTGCACCGGTGAAAGCCGAGTCGCGCGGCGCTAGGCCTGACGGCGTGCCTTTTGGAGAATGAGCCTGCGAGTTAATCTCTGTGGCAAGGCTAAGGGAGTAACACCCGTAACCGGAGCGAAAGCGAGTCTTAATAGGGCGAAGAGTTGCAGGGATTAGACACGAAACCAGGTGAGCTACTCATGGACAGGGTGAAGCGGGTTTAGACGCCCGTGGAGGCCCGAACCTTTAGCTGCTGCAAAAGCTTAGGATGATCTGTGAGTAGAGGTGATATGCCAAACGAACCTGGAGATAGCTTGTTCTCCCCGAAATAGCTTTAGGGCTAGCGCCAAGCGTTTAGTATCGGAGGTAGAGCACTGGATGGGTGAGGGGGCTCAGCGCTTACCGAACCTAACCAAACTCCGAATGCCGATACTTTATACCTTGGTAGTTGGACTATGGGAGATGAGTTTCATAGTCAAGAGGGAAAGAGCCCAGACCATCGGTTAAGGTCCTCAAATTCAGACTAAGTGGTAAACGATGTGGAACTACTGAGACAACCAGGAGGTTTGCTTAGAAGCAGCCATCCTTTAAAGAGTGCGTAAAAGCTCACTGGTCAAGTGGTTCTGCGCGGAAAATTTAACGGGGCTAAGTCTGGTACCGAAACCATGGGCCTCAGCATTTGCTGGGGCGGTAGGGGAGCGTTCTGTCAGCTGTGAAGGTCGACCGTAAGGACGGCTGGAGCGGGCAGAAGTGAGAATGCAGGCATGAGTAGCGTAAAATATGTGAGAAACATGTTCGCCGTAAGTCTAAGGTTTCCGACGGCAGGTTAATCCGCGTCGGGTTAGTCGACCCTTAGCCGAGGCCGAAAGGCGTAGGCGATGGATATCCGGTCAACATTCCGGAACCATTCAACATGAGCGATGAGGGGACGCAGCGAGGTAGGCCAGCCTGTAATTGGATTCAGGTGTAAGTGTGTAGGCGTTGACGTCTGTAGGAAAATCCGCAGACTGAGCTGAGGCACGAGTACGAGCCCATGAGGCAGAAGTGGTTGAGCCTTGTTGTCAAGAAAAGCCTCTAAGCATTGATTGTTGAATGTCCGTACCGCAAACCGACACTGGTAGACGAGTAGAGTATACTAAGGCGAACGGGAGAATCCTCGTTAAGGAACTCGGCAAATTGACCCCGTAACTTCGGGAGAAGGGGTGCCTTTTAACGTGAAAGTAAAACTACTGGAGCGTTGAAAGGTCGCAGTGAACAGGCTCTGATGACTGGTTAACAAAACCACAGGTCTCTGCTAAGTCGTAAGACGATGTATAGGGGCTGACGCCTGCCCAGTGCCGGAAGGTCACAGGGAGAAGTTAGTTCGCCTTTGGGCGAGCGAAGCTTTGAACTAAAGCCCCGGTGAACGGCGGCCGTAACTATAACGGTCCTAAGGTAGCGAAATTCCTTGTCGGGTAAGTTCCGACCCGCACGAATGGCGTAACAATTGGAGCACTGTCTCAACGAGGAACCCGGTGAAATTAAAATACGTGTAAAGATGCGCGTTACCCGCAGCAGGACAAAAAGACCCCGTGGAGCTTTACTGTAGCTTGGCATTGTGTTTGAGTATAGTTTGTGGAGAATAGGTGGGAGGCTGTGAAACTGGAGCGCTAGCTTCGGTGGAGCCATCAGTGAAATACCACCCTAACTATGCTTAGGCCCTAACCCCACACCTTAATCAGGGTGGGGAACCGTGTCAGGTGGGCAGTTTGACTGGGGTGGTCGCCTCCTAAAGAGTAACGGAGGCGCCCAAAGGTTCCCTCAGGCTGAATGGCAACCAGCCAAAGAGTGTAAAGGCATAAGGGAGCTTGACTGTGAGACATACGTGTCGAGCAGAGACGAAAGTCGGGCTTAGTGATCCCACGGTACCGAGTGGAAGGGCCGTGGCTTACCGGATAAAAGCTACCCCGGGGATAACAGGCTAGTCTGGTCCAAGAGTTCATATCGACGACCAGGTTCGGCACCTCGATGTCGGCTCATCACATCCTGGGGCTGTATAAGGTCCCAAGGGTTGGGCTGTTCGCCCATTAAAGTGGTACGCGAGCTGGGTTCAGACCGTCGTGAGACAGGTCGGTCTCTATCCGCTGTGGGCGTAAGGGATTTGCGAGGAGCTGCCCCTAGTACGAGAGGACCGGGGTGGACAGACCTCTGGTGTGCCAGTTGTTCCGCCAGGAGCATCGCTGGGTAGCCACGTCTGGCAGAGATAACCGCTGAAAGCATCTAAGCGGGAAACTTGCCTCAAGATAAGATCCCTCATCCCGTTAAGGGAGTAAGACCGCAGGAAGACCACCTGCTAGATAGGCTGCAAGTGTAAGCACAGCAATGTGTTCAGCTAAGCAGTACTAATGGTCGAGGGCTTAAACATGTGGTGCGGAGAACTCAGAACTTTTCATACTCAATTCAGTTGGTAATATTAAAATATAAATAAAGTCTTTTTGGTGATTGTAGCGGTGGAGGTACACCCGGTCACATCTCGAACCCGGAAGTTAAGCCCGCCAGCGCCGATGGTACTTGAGGGGAAGCCCTCTGGGAGAGTAGGTCATTGCCAAGAAGACTTTTTTATTGTGTTAATGGGGAAATTGGGGAGTACGGTCTGTGGTCGGACAACTATAGAATGTAATATGTTCCAGTTCGCAAAGTCAGGAAACTGGCTTTAGCATGGAATGCGATTATCACGCGAGCAGGTGAGTAGGGGGGGGGCAGTATTCTCACCAAAATATTATAATGATGCCAACATCCTCTGATATACTTTATAAATCGTGATCAGGAAATCGATAGCCACAGGCTTTGTTAGGACAACGGAGACCCCGACTGCTAACCCCTTTTCGATGAGCTTCTCAGCGGAATAAGCTGTCATCAAAATGGCCTTGATCCCTGGCTGGAATTCTTTTACTTGCAAGTAAAGTTCGACGCCGTTCATGTCCGGCATCTTGATGTCTGTAAGTAAAATGTCGATTTTACGATGGCGGGCGATTGCTAATCCCTCCATTCCGGAACAGGCGGCGATGGCTTCGAAGCCCTTCTTGTTGGCAATGTCCACCAGAGTTTGCGTCATCATCACATCATCATCGACAATCAGAATTTGCAGTTTTTCGGTCATGATACTTTCTACTCTGTAGGTAACAGCAGGGTGAACCTAGTACCCTCATCTTCGACACTTTCAACCTCGATGCTGCCTCCGTTTGCCTCCATTAGCGTCTTCGAGATCACCAACCCCATCCCGATGCCGCGCGCTTTGGTGGTGAAAAGTGGCTCGAATATATTTTCCATGTTTTCAGTAGGGATGCCTTCCCCGGTGTCGGTGATGGAGATGAAAACGGGAGACCGTTCATCGCGGAGCGCAGCGGAGCATTCCCTTGGGGGAATGGTTATTGTCAACCATCCGCCTTCAGGCATGGCTTGGTAGGCGTTAGTGACCAGGTTGGTGAGTACCTGCTCAATCTGGGCGGGGTCGACAAAAACGGGGGGCAGGTGGTCGGTGGGGGTCTTTGTGTCCAATTCCACGTTTTCGGGTGGGGGATGTTTAGCCAGCACAGTGGCAACCAGCTCAGAGATGGCCACACTTTCACGCTCAGCCGACTTGATGCGGGTAAAATCGAGCAGGTCGGAGATGATCTTAGCCGCGCCCCGAGTTTCGGACTCAATCATTTCCAGATATTCCTTCACCTTTTCATCGGCATCAGGCTGCACCATTTTGAGGTAGTAGACGGCGTTGGAGATGACACCCAGAGGGTTGCGAAGTTCATGGCTCACACCCCCGGCCAGTTGTCCCAACACGGCCAGCTTTTCCTGGCGGATCATTTTTACTTGGGCATCGCGCAGTTCCTGGGTACGCTCGCGGACACGTTGCTCTAATTCTTCTGCGTGACGCTGTATCTGCTCGTGCAAGCGGGCGTTGTCGATCGCGACCGCGGCCTGATCAGCCAGCAATTCCAGGATATAAAGTTCGCTTTCGGTAAATTCGTGCGGCTGATCCAGGGCTATATTCATAACGCCGATCACTTTGTCGCTATAGCGCAGCGGCAGGCCAACGATGGCTCCCTCCAGTGGCCAATCCGAATAGAGGGGGTGGTCGCTTAGATCGGGAACGACAACGCTCTTTCCGATGCGGGCAACATTGTAAGTCAAGCCGTTTTGGCGGGGTTCGGCAAATGGCTCTTGTGTGCGACCATCTTTCCAGAGTACTGACCCAAAACTAAGCTGTTCTCCATCGTAAAGGAAAACATGGGCATCATCGGCGTTGACCAGTTTCAGGGACTGTTCCAGAATCGCATCGAGTACAGATTGCATTGTCAGGCTGGATGTCAGGCTTAGGCTGGCCTGACGCAGCACCTCGAGCTGTTCGGCGTGCTTTTGTAGTATCTCCTCCGCCTGCACCCGCTTGGTGATGTCGTGTCCCAGTACAACAAGCCCTTTTCGCTCACCGCCTGGATGAAAAACAGGCACTTTAGTCACATCGTAAACCCGGATTGTACCGTCGGGATGAGGCACCATCTCTTCTCGGTGAAAAAGACGGCCCTCTTTCCAGGCCATTGCATCGGTTTCTGTGCACGTAAGGAATGTGTCTCGAAGACGACTATCGAGTTCAGCTAATTCGGAATCTTTCTTTCCCCGATAATCTATATTCTCAAGCTGAAAAATGCTAATGCTGGCGTCATTAACCTTGAGCCAACGTCCGTCTCCATCTTTAAAGCAAACAAAGTCTGGCATGGCATCAATCAAGGTTAGCAGTTGCTGCTCGCTCTCTTTCAGAGCAATCTCCGCCTGCGCCCGCTCGGTGATCTCTTGCTGCAATTGTTGGTTGGCTACGATAAGTTCAGCCGTGCGTTCTTCGACCAACTCTTCGAGACGTTCCCGATGCTGCTGTAGTTCTTCCTCGGCGCGTTGTCGGCGGAGGGTATGTTCTACCGTTACCGGCAGGGTGGTCAGATAGTTGCCTTGCGGGTCTTTTATCAGGTAATCGACCGCCCCGGCTTTCATGGCCCTGACGGCGATCTCTTCGTCTCCGCTCCCGGTGATGATGATAATGGGAGTCTCTCCGATGGCATCAATTAAATCAAAGGCGGTGCCGTCCCCCAACAAATAATCGACCAGGGCAATATCGAAACGCCCGGTTACCAGGACATCTCTGGTTTCTGCGACAGACCCGGTAATTACATAATCATATCGCAGGCCCTCACGCTCGACGAAACGCTCGAAGGCTATCTGGTCTATTTTATCGTCTTCAACGTATAGAACTTTAATTTTCTCTTCCATAGTATTATCTCCACTTTCGAGTCTCATGCACCGTTCGGTTAAGAGACCATCACAATCTGTAATATCGTGATGGTGAAGTCCTCTGACCGAACGGGTTTGGATACGCTCTCAATTGCTACTCGGAAAGCGGCCAAATCTTAACGCAGTTGCGTCCGGCTCGCTTGGCCGCATACATTGCCTGGTCTGCTCTATCAAGCAGCGTATCAATTTCGATGTTCTCTTCGATGCTTCTTTCTGCCACACCCAAGCTGATGCTCAAAAGAATTTCCAGTTTGTTAATGATAAAGGGTTCTGCTGCCTTTCCTCGCAGTCGCTGAGACATCTGGGCAGCTTGCGATTTATTGGTTTCGGGAAGCAGAATCACAAATTCCTCTCCGCCGTAGCGAGCAAAGAAGTCTGTTTTTCGCAGTAAATCTCTAAGTCGTTTAGCAATTGTAACCAACACTTGATCCCCCACAATGTGTCCATAAGAGTCATTGACGCGCTTGAATTCGTCTATGTCGATCATGATGGCTGAAAGCCGGTGTTTGTAGCGCGTAGCTCTGACCAATTCCTTTTCAGCCAGAGAAAAAAAGTGACGCCGGTTGAGACATCCCGTGAGCGAGTCTGTAGTTGCTAGTTTTCGTAAGGCTTCCTCCGCCCGTTTGCGCTCGGTTATGTCGGTTAAAGTGGCCATAGTACCGCTAAAACGATCTTCGTCGAAATGTGGTACTCCACCAATAAGGACAGGAAAGCGCGTGCCGTCCTTGCGTACCAGTTCGAGCTCATAGTGGTCGCTTTCACCGCGAGAGCGCCGCTCGTCGACTGCTTGGACGACGGGCTGCTGATCGGGCGGAACCACAACCGTCCAGTGTTGCCCCAGCAATTCATCGGGCTTATGCCCCAACATGTCTGCGGCAGCCTTGTTGATAAAGACAATATATCCATCGGCGTCTTCGACAACAATGCCATCGGTTGTGGTTTGGA